>NZ_JBEPSF010000009.1:0-210863 GCF_040548725.1 Stenotrophomonas sp. 2619
GGGGGGGGGGGGGGGGGGGGGGGGGGGGGGGCCCCCGCCCCACCCCCCCCCGGGGGGGGGGGGGGCCCCCCCCCGGGCCCCCCCCCGCCCCCCCCACCCCCCCCCCACCACCCTCCGACACTCTTTCTGCGCGTTGGGGAAGGCAACGGCGTCGTTGCTGCAACGCTCGATGCTCGCCTTGCACGTCATGCTTTCGTGCGCCGGATGCCGGATGCGGATTGCGGGATGGGAATGGGAATGGGAATGCGGAATGCGGAATGCGGAATGCGGGATGGGGGATGGGGAATGGGGGTGTGGTCTGTGCTGCCTGGTAGGGTCGCATCCCGATCGACTGCCGATGCGCCGTCAACGTTCGGTTATGGCACGACACTGAACAACATCGCGCTTTGCTTTTTGATGCGTCACATCGGCTTTCCACTTCTACTTACGTGATCACGGCCCCTGCGTTTCGCGCTGCGCGACCTTCGCACTGATCGCCAACGATCGCGCGCCTTCTTGCCCGCCGTGCTTACGGTGCCCGGAATGTGCTGCCCGGTAGGGTCGCATCCCGATCGACTGCCCGTGGTCTGCCAACGTTCTGTTGTGGCATGACAACAATCAACGCGGCGCTTTTTTCTGGATGCGTTGTATCGCTTTCTCTGCTGCGTGGCGCGCGATCACGGCCACTGCATGTCGCCCTTCGCGACCTTCGCACTGATCGCCAACGATCGCGCGCTTTCTGCCCGCCGTGCTTACGGTGCTCGGAATGTGCTGTCTGGTAGGGTCGCATCCCGATCGACTGCCCGTGGTCTGCCAACGTTCTGTTGTGGCATGACAACAATCAACGCGGCGCTTTTTTCTGGATGCGTTACATCGCTTTCTCTGCTGCGCGGCGCGCGATCACGGCCACTGCATGTCGCCCTTCGCGACCTTGGCACTGATGTCCAGCGAACCCACGCCCTGCAGGGTCGGGTAGCGCTTTTTCATCGCGGCAATCAGAGCATCTGCGTTCTTGCTGCGCGCGGTTTCTTCATCGAAGGCGCGGATGTAATGGGCGGTGAAGGTGAGGGCGGTGGCGTCCAGGGCGGCGCCCCGGGCGTAGTGGCCGGGGATGACGTGGGCGGGCTTGAGGGCCGCGAGGGTGGCCAGGGTGTTCTGCCAATCGGCGTGCGATTGCGGGCTTTGGGTGTCGGCCATCCAGACGTGTTCGCCGGCGACGATGGGGATGCCGCCGACGAGGGTACGCAGGCTGGGGATCCAGACGACGGTGCGGTCCGGGGTGGGGCCATCGAGGCCGAGGATGCGCAGCGGTTGGCCTTCGAGGGTGAGGGTGTCGCCGTCGAGGACCTGGGGAATGACGATGCGGCTGGGTTTATCGGCGCCCATCTGCGGGCCCCAGTAGGCGAGTTTGCCGGCCTGGGTGGCGGTGATGTGAGCGACGGTGGGGGCGGTGGCGACGATGCGGGCGTGGGGGAAGGCGTCCTGCAGGGTGGCCAGGCCGAAGTAGTAGTCCGGGTCGCCGTGGCTGATGTAGATGGTGGTCAGCTGCTTGCCGGAGGCGCGGACGCGCTGCACCAGTTGGGCGGCGTCGGACGCGGCGAACTGGGCGTCGATGAGGATCGCCTCGCGGCGGCCGGTAACCAGGGTGGAGGCGACCGAGAACAGTGCCTTGTCGCCGGGGTGGTAGGGCTGCACCTGCAGCGCGTGGGCTTCGGCGGTGGCCGCGGCGGCGTGGCTGGCGGCCGGTGCGGTCACGGCGAGCGCGGTACCCAGCGTCAACGCCAGGGCCAGGGTGGTGCGG
Source organism: Stenotrophomonas sp. 2619 (assembly GCF_040548725.1). Taxonomy (NCBI): domain Bacteria; kingdom Pseudomonadati; phylum Pseudomonadota; class Gammaproteobacteria; order Lysobacterales; family Lysobacteraceae; genus Stenotrophomonas; species Stenotrophomonas sp. 2619. Next base: position 1,781 of record NZ_JBEPSF010000009.1, read on the forward strand.
GAGACGTTCGGCATATCAAGAATTCCTGTGCAGAGCGGCCCCGACATCACACCGGGGCCGAACGACCCCGACGTGAATCAGGGACCGGACGACCCCGACATGACACCGGGTCCGGACGGCCCCGACATGACACCGGGCCCGGTAGAGCCGACCGTTGGTCGGCTGCTTCACATCGGCGGCGCGTCAGTACGCAACCGTGGCGATCTGCCGCACGTACTGCGGGGTTTCGATCTCGCTGACGAAGGCGTCGGCGTAGTCGGGGTAGCTGATCCGGCTGTGGCCGTCGGCCCCCACCAGGAAGCTGCGCGCCTGGGTGCGGAAGCCACCGCGCTGCGGGCCGGGGCCGATCTCGGCGGCGGGCGAGTAGAAGGTCCAGTCCAGGTCGTCGACGGCCTGCAGCTGCTTCAGCGTCTCGCGTGCGGCCAGGGCAACCGGCTTGTAGGCATCCGGGAAGCCCTCGGTATCCACCAGCTGCACGCCGGGGGCGACTTCCAGGCTGCCGGCGCCGCCGACCATGATGAAGCGCGGCACGCCGGCCTGGCGCGCGGCCTTGACCAGCGCGGCGCTGGTGGTGGTCACGGTGCTGGGCGCATCGCCCGGACGCGGGCCGAAGGCGCTGGCCAGCACGTCGTGGCCGGCGATCACCGCGGCCAGGGCGTCGGTGTCATCCAGCGCGGCGACGGCCAGCTGGGCGCCGTTCAGTTCGGCCGGCAGGTCGGTTTCACGGCGCACGATGGCGGTGACCTGATGGCCGCGGGCGAGGGCCTGGCGGGCGATTTCACGGCCGATGTTGCCGGTGGCACCAACGAGGGCAATTTTCATGGGGGCGGATCCGTTGAGGAAGGAAGGCCAGCGTATGCGTCTGGAATCGAACGAAAAACCGCGTATAACGGGCTAATTTGTTGCGCGGATCGATCAAATGGACCGGATGACGGCGATGAACGTGTTCGTGGAGGTGGTCGAGCGTGGCAGCCTGACCGCGGCGGCCGAGGCGCTGGAGATGTCGCGTGCGATGGTGACCCGCTACCTGGCCGAGGTGGAGCGCTGGCTGGGCGCGCGGTTGCTGCACCGGACCACGCGCCGGATCAGCCTGACCGGCCCGGGCGAGGCGGCGCTGCTGCGGTTCCGGCAGATCCTGGCCATCGGCGATGAACTGCACGGCGAACTGGCCACCGACAACCCCGAACCGCACGGGCTGATCCGGGTCACGGCGAGCGTGTCGTTCGGGCAGATCCACCTGGCCGCGGCGGTGGCCGACTTCGTCAAGCGGTATCCGCTGACGCGGGTGGAGCTGCTGCTGGTGGACCGGGTGGTCAACCTGGTCGAAGAACGCGTGGATATCGCGGTGCGCATCTCGCGTGCGATCGACCCGGCGCTGATCGCGCGGCGGCTGGCCCCGTGCCGTTCGGTGCTGTGCGCGGCGCCGTCGTACCTGGCCGAACGCGGTGCGCCGACCACGGCCGACGCGCTGGCCGCGCACAACTGCCTGACCCACCACTACGTGGGCAAGAGCGTGTGGCACCTGCAGCGCGATGGCCGCGCGATCGCGGTGGCGGTGGGCGGCAACATCAGCGCCAATGAAGCATCCCTGCTGCTGGAAGCGGTACGCGCCGGCGCGGGCATCGCGATGCTGCCCACCTACCAGATCGCGCCGTTGCTGCGCAGTGGCGAGTTGATTGAAGTGTTGCCCGACTACCAGGTGGAAGGGCTGGGCATCCACGCGGTGTATGCGTCACGCCGGCAGCTGCCGACGATCATGCGCAGCTTCCTGGATTTCCTGGTGGAACGGTTTGCCAGCCCGGAATTCCTGGCCCAGCTGTAAACGCGGCACCGGTAGAGCCGACCGTTGGTCGGCTGCACTTGACCCGGCAACCTCGCATCAGCACGCCGCGCAACCGCAACCGCAACCGTGCAGCCGACCAACGGTCGGCTCTACCCGGGCGTGCATCGGCATCACACACGCACCTCCGTACAATGACCCTCCCCACGTCGTACAAGCGAGTTGAGTTGTGTCGTACCCGTATCCGTTGGTGGTATTCGATCTGGATGGCACGCTGGTGGACAGTGCGGCCGATATTGCCGAAGCGCTGAACCGCACGCTGCAGGACTGGCAGTTGCCGCGCGTGCCCGAGGCCACTGTGCTGACCTGGATCGGCGATGGCGTGCGTCGGTTGGTGGAGCAGGCGTTCGATGCGGCCGGCAGAGCCGTCGACCTGGACACGGTGATGCCCGGTTTCATGCGGCATTACGAGGCGTGCCTGTTGCGCAGCCCGCGTCTGTTCGATGGTGTGGAAGCGGCGTTGCAGGCACTGCGCGATGACGGCGTGGCGCTGGCGATCTGCACCAACAAGCCATCGGCCCTGGTGGCGCCGTTGCTGCAGCACTTCGGGCTGCAGGCGCAGTTTGCACTGGTGCTGGGCGGCGATTCGTTGCCCGAGCGCAAGCCCAGCGGTGCGCCGTTGCGGCACATTGCAGCGCACTTCGGCGTGGCTCCGCAGGCCGCCTTGATGGTGGGTGATTCGATCACCGACTACCGCGCCGCGGTGGACGCGGGCATGCCGGTGGCGCTGGTGCGCTATGGGTATCCGCGCGGGCTCGATCTAAACAACGTCGCGGCGGTGGCGGTGATGGACGATCTGCGCGAACTGCTGGCGCTGTAACCGACGGCGGTTGGCAAGCGTGCCGACCCACGGTCGGCACCCACCCGGCGGTGGGACGGCGGGCGTGCCGCCGTCCCGCGCGCTTACTTGGGCTGGTAGCGCACGCTCAGGCGGTACTCGCGGCCAGGCTGGTTGAACCAGGCCACGGTTTCGTAGTCGCGGTCGAACACGTTGCTGACCCGGCCGAGCACCGACCAGTCGCGGCTCAGCGCGTATTCCAGGCGCAGGTCCAGCGTGCCGTAACCGGCCAGGCGCACGGTATTGGCCGCGTTGTCGTAGCGCTTGCCCGCGCCGTTGGCGGTGATGCCGGCGCGGAAGTCGCCGAAGCGGCGGTCGATGTCCAGGCGGGCGGTGTTCTGCGCGCGGCGCGCCAGCCAGTTGTCGAACTGCGCGCTGCCGTCGGTACGGTTACGCGGATCGGTGTGGCTGAGCTGGGCGTTCACGTCGAACCCGGCCAGCGTGATCGCACCGGTCAACTCGGCACCGCGGATGCGGGCCTTTTCCACCTGAGACATCATGAAGGTGGTGGCGTCGTAGGTGATCAGGTCGTCGATGCGGGTCTCATACACGTCCAGGCCCCAGCGCCAGCCGTCGCCCTGCTGGGCGATACCGACGTTGGCGCTCTTCGACTTTTCCGGGTCCAGGCCCGGCACGCCGCTCCACGGGTCGTACAGATCACTGAAGGTGGGTGCCTTGAACGCGGTGCCGTAGCTGGCGTTGAGGCGGAACCCGCTGCCCAGCTCCAGGCCCCAGCCGAGGCTGCCGGTGGTGTGGTTGCCGAACTGTTCGTTGTCGTCGTTGCGCACGCTGGCCTGCAGGTGGTGCGCGCCGAAACGCCCCTGGTACTGCACGAACACGCCGGTGTTGTCGCGGCTGTCGACCAGGTAGCCGGCGCTGCTGCCGTCCAGGTTGTCCTGGCTCCAGTCCACGCCGGCGCTGAGCAGCTGACCTTCGGCGATGCCGATGTCGGCCTGCGCCGAGGCGCTGTCGCGGTGGGTCTGCGCCGCCCCCAGCCAAGTGCTGCCGTCGTAGTTGTCCGACTCGTTGTCGGCACGGCCGACATTGACGGTCAGGTTGAAGCGTTCGGACGGGGTGTAGCGGACCTTGCCGCCGAGCACCTGCTGCAGCGTTTCCGAATAGTTGTAGTAGCCGTCGTAGTGATTCTCGCCCTCGGCGCGCAGCGCGGTGCCTTCCACGCTCAGCGCGTCGGTCAGCGCATAGCCACCGCGCAGGCTCATGGACAGGTTGCGGTAACCGTCGCGGTCGGGTTCATCGGCGCCGCAGCCGGCGAAGGTGGCCGCGTCGCCCCGGCAGGCGTTGATGCCGTCGGTGTGCTGGTAGGCGATGTCGGTGCCGAACCAGCCGCGCTCGCCGCTGCCGCCGAAGCCACCGCTGGCCTCACGCAGACCGTTGCTGCCGCCACCCACCTGCACGTGCGGAGCGAACGTGCCGGCGTTGCGGCGGGTGAAGATCTGGATCACGCCACCGATCGCATCGGCGCCGTACAGACTGGACTGCGGGCCGCGCACGATCTCGATGCGCTCGATCTGCGCCAGCGGCAGGTCCTGCAGCATGGCCAGGCCGAGGTCGCCGGTGTTGATGCGCACGCCATCGACCAGCACCAGGGTGTGGGCCGAGTTGGTGCCGCGCAGGAACAGCGAGCTCTGCTTGCCCAGGCCACCGCTGTTGTTGATGTTGATGCCGGCACGGCCGCGCAGCAGGTCCTGCAGCGAGGGCGCCTGGCTGCGCTCGATCTCGGCGCGGTCGATCACCTGCGCCGGGGAGATGCTGTCCTGCAGGGCGATCGGGGTGCGGGTGGCGGTGACCAGCACCTGGTCCAGCGCGGTCGCCTCATCCTGGGCCGACGCCAGCAGGGGCAGGGCCGACAGCACGGCCAGGGAAAGGACTTGGATCTGCAGCTTCATCGATGACTCCATGCACCGCGCACGCCCGCGCGGCAAGGGGTGGGGATGATCGCGCTGCAGGGATGGATCGACGGTGGGCGAACGCGCACGGCGCCGCTTGCCGCCGCCATGCCCGCCGCATCGCAACCAGTCGTCTTCCAGGCCGGTCTCCGGGCTTGCGGGCCGATGGCCAGGGCCATCGCACCCGGCGCCTTCCCATGCGCAAGCACAGTGGCGTAATGCCGGGTGTTTCCACGCTTACCGTTGCGGGGGCAGCGCCGGAGTGGCAGGCAAGGGTCTGCTGCGTCACCGGCTTCCCGTTTCAACCTGCCGGCATGCGCCGCAGGTCACCTGGAAGTGCGCGCAGTGTAGAGCAAAGGCCCGCCTGCGGCAGCCGGCGCACCGGAGCGGTCGGGGCGAGCGGTTAGAATGCCGCTCGTTTCACGATGTGATGCCCATGAACCCATCGAGGTTGCAGCACCGTTCCGCACCGTCCACCGCGCAGGTTGCGGCGTGATCCTGGACCTGATCCGCCACGCCAGCACCGGCCGTGACGGCCATCTGGACGGGCGCAGTGATCCCGCGTTGGAAGACGGAAGTACCGCGGCCCTGTGCGCACGCTATGCGGGGCGGCAATGGCAACGCGTGGTGAGCTCCCCGCGCCAGCGTGCGCTGGCCACCGCCGATGCGCTGGCAGTGCCGCACGGGGTGGAGGTGGTGGCCGACGAGGAGTGGGCCGAACTCGACTTCGGCGACTGGGATGGCCAGGCATTGCATGACCTGCCGATGCAGGAGCTGTCGGCCTTCCACCTGGACCCGCACGCCAACCCGCCGCCGCACGGCGAAAGCTGGGGCCACTTCGAGCGCCGCATTGCCCGTGGGCTGCACCGCTTGCTGGATGACCGAGACCCGCCGTCCACGCTGATCGTCAGCCATGGCGGCCCGTTGCGGATGGTGCTGTCGCAGGTGTGCGGCCTGCCGATGGCGATGTGCTGGGCACTGCGCATCGACCACGGCACCCGCCTGCAGCTGCGCGTGGAGCGCGAGGACGACCGCCTGTGGGGCGAACTGCTGGAACTGCAGCAGCCCTGACCGGCTGGCGCCGGCAATGCACGTAGAGCCGGGCTCTGCCCGGCTGGCGCCGATGTGGTGATGCCGCATGAACGTAGAGCCGGGCTCTGCCGCGCCCCCCGGACACAAGGGCGCCGGATTGATCAACGCATCGCCATGCGCCCGTTGTTTACCGCGCGACCGGTTGTCGTAGCGCCGGGCTCTGCCCGGCTGCTTTCATGCCGCAATACAACGCCAATACCAGCCGGGCAAAGCCCGGCTCTACGGGGCCTCGTCGAACGGCGGTGCCTCGTCGGTGTCGGCCTCGTCATCGCGGCGCTCGGCGGTGCGGTCGTAGACCGGGCCGGATGCCGGCGGTGCCTTCTTCAGGGGCTTGTCGGCGATGATGGCCTCGTATTCGGCCACCAGTTCGGTGCGGCGCGCTTCGGGCAGTTCCTGCCAATGGCAGTCCTGCAGCGCGCCTTCCAGCGAGTAGAGCAGGTTGAGGCTGGGCTTGAAGCCGGCGCGGCGCACCTTCACGAACGCGCCGACCGCGCCGATCGCGATCAGCTCCTCGGGCGTGCGCAACCCGACCTGGCGCAGCCAGGCCGCGCTCTTGGGACCGATGTTGCGCAGCTTGGTGCTCATCCCAAGGCCTCGACGAACACCGCGGCGATCGCCTCCAGGCCGGCCTGGTCGTCGGCGTCGAAACGCGCCAGCGAGGGGCTGTCCAGATCGAACACGCCGATCAGGGTATCGCCCTGGACCAGCGGCACCACCAGTTCCGAGCGCGACGCCGAATCGCAGGCGATGTGGCCGGGGAAGGCATCCACGTCGTCGACGCGCTGGGTCACGCGCTGGCTGGCCGCCGCGCCGCACACGCCCTTGTCCAGCGGGATGCGCACGCAGGCCGGCAGCCCCTGGAACGGGCCGACCACCAGCTCGGTGCCGTCGAAGAAGTAGAAGCCGACCCAGTTCAGGTGCGGCAGGGCGTGGTAGACCAGGGCCGACAGGTTGGCCGCATTGGCGATGCGGTCGCGCTCGCCGTGTACCAGTGCGCGGGCCTGGGCCAGCAGCTGGCCGTACTGTTCCGGCTTGCTGCCGGTAAGCGTGGAAGTATCGAACATGCCCGGAGTCTAGCAAGCAGCAGGCCGCGCCGGGACCGCCGATAATGCACCGCTCCTTCCCGATCCCCGCCGTGATGACCGCCTACCCGCTTCCCGCCCTGTATGTCACCGGCACCGATACCGGCATCGGCAAGACCTTCAGCAGCTGCGTGCTGCTGCACGCGCTGCGCCAGCGCGGTGGCACGGCGGTGGGGATGAAGCCGGTGGCCAGCGGCTGCGAGCGCACCGCGCACGGCTGGCGCAACGAGGACGCCACCGCACTGCTGGCCGCCAGCCAGCCGGTGCCGGCCTACGCCGACCTCAATCCGTATGCGCTGCCCCTGCCGCTGGCGCCCGAGCTGGCCGCCGCCGATGCCGGCGTGCAGCTGGCGCTGGGCCCGATCGAGGCGGCCTTCGGGCGGCTGCGCGCACAGGCCGACACGGTGGTGGTGGAGGGCGTGGGCGGCTGGCTGGCCCCGCTGTCGGCGACGCTGGACCAGGCCGACCTGGTCCACGCGCTGCGGCTGCCGGTGGTGATGGTGGTGGGCCTGCGGCTGGGCTGCCTCAACCACGCGCGGCTCACCGCAGCGGCGATCGCGGCCAGCGGGGCCACCTGCATCGGCTGGATCGGCAACGCGGTCGATCCGCAGATGGCGCGCATCGACGACAACATGACGATGCTGCGCGACCGCCTGGCGATGCCGTGCCTGGGCCGCCTGCCCTTCGCGCCCGGGGCCGATCCGGCCGCGCTGGCCGGGTGCCTGCAGCTGTAACCGCGGGACCAGGGCTCAGGCGTCGCGCAGCGCGCAGGCCAGCTGGCCCAGCGTGGCGATGGCGTCCACGTACGCCGCGTCCAGTTCCTGGCAGCACGACAACCGCAGGCAATGCCGGTAGCGCGCGCCGCGTGAGTACACCTGGCCAGGCATGAACACCACGCCGCGCGCCAGGGCCTGCTCGAACAGCGCGCCGGTGTCGATGCCGGCCGGCAGCTCCACCCACAGCAGGAAGCCGCCGGTGGGCTGGGTGGCCAACGTGCCGGCCGGGAAGTGCTGGGCGATCAACGCGCGCACGCGCCGCACCTGGTCGTTGTACAGGCGGCGCAGCGTGCGCAGGTGGTGCTCGTAGCTGCCCGCTTCCAGGAACGCGCCCACGGCCTCGCCGAGCAGGCGCGGCTCGGCTCCGGTGGACTGGAACTTGAGCAGCTGGATGTCGGCGGCGAACCGTCCCGCGTCCAGCCAGCCGATGCGGTAGTCCGGCGCCAGGGTCTTGGAGAAGCTGCTGCACACCATCACCCAGCCGTCTTCATCGAAGGATTTCAGCAGCGGCGCCAGCGGTTCCTGGAACTGCAGCTCGGCGTACACCGCGTCTTCGATGAGGGGGATGCGGTAGTGGTTGACCAACGCGGCCAGGCGCCGCTTCTCGGCCACCGGCATGGTGCAGCCGAGCGGGTTGTGCACGGTGGGCATGGCCACGATCGCCCGCAGCGCGCCACGTTCCAACTGCGCGGCCACGGCATCGACGTCCAGCCCGCGGCGCGGGTCGGTGGGCAGCTCGATGGCCTTCAGGCCCAGGTTGCTGAGCAACGGGTACAGGTTGAAGTAGGACGGCGCCTCGATGCCCACCGCGTCGCCGGGCCGGGTGACCGCGCGCAGGGCAAGTTGCAGTGCTTCCATGGCGCCATGGGTGAGGACCAGGCGCTCGATGCTGGTGTGCAGGCCCAGCCGCGGCCCGCGCCGTACGATCTGCTCCAGCAGCCGGGTGGCCGCATTCGGGCGCGCATAGGTTTCCACCATGCCGGCGCGGCGCAGCACCTGCGCGGTACTGCGCGCCAGCTTGTCGCCCGGATAGAAGCGACGGCCGCGGGGGCCGGCGAAGGCCAGGTCGACGATGCCCGGTTGCTGCTGCGCGGCCAGCACCCGCGCCATCATCAGCTGCTGGGCCTGGGTGGTGGCCAGCGACGGTGCCTGGCGCAGCGAGCGGGTCGGTTCGGCCAGGCGCGGGCTGACCACGAAGCCGGCCTTGGGCCGCGGTACCACCAGCCCGGCATCTTCCAGTTGGCGATACGCGGCAATGACGGTGTTGAGACTGAGCTGGCGCTGTGCCGCCAGGCCACGCAGCGAGGGCAGGCGGGTGCCCACCGGCAGCCGGCCGCTGTGGATGGCATCGGCCATTTCATCGGCCAGGGATTGGTAAAGGTTGGCTGCCATGGGGAGAGTCCGCCGCAATCTGTAACCGTGCGGATGGCCGGAAGCTGGCTCTGTATCCGCTGATGCGCGCAGCCTAGCATGCTCGATCCAGCGCCCCGGGCAATCCTGCGGCGCATGCCAGGTCTTCCCTCGCGCACGGCGGTGCGGTGTTTCGCCGTGCGCTTTTTTCCTGCCCGCATCCAGGGAGAGCCCACCGCCGACGCATCGTTCCGGGGTAGAGCCGACCGTTGGTCGGCTGACCGTATCCCGGCAGACAGGCAAGAGCAGCCGACCAACGGTCGGCTCTACCGGGGTGCGGCGTCTTTCAGCGCGCCGACAGCGTGGACACCAAGCGCGGCTTCTCGCGGTACAGGGCCGGGTACTGGCGCTTGAGCGCCTCCACCTTCGGCAGGTCGTTGATGCGGATGTACAGCGACTCCGGGTGCAGGGTGAGGTAGTTCTGGTGGTAGCCCTCGGCCGGATAGAAGCGCTTGCCGCCCTCGACCGTGGTCACCACCGGCCCGGCAAACGCCTTGGCGCGCTGCAGCTGGGCGATGTAGGCCTGGGTCGCATCGCGCTGCCCGGCATCATCGGCAAATACCGCCGAGCGATACTGCGTGCCGCGATCCGGCCCCTGGCGGTTGAGCTGGGTGGGGTCGTGGGCCACCGAGAAAAACACCTGCATCAGCTGCCCGTAGCTCACCTTCGACGGATCGTAGGTGACCTGCACCGCTTCGGCATGGCCGGTGCCGCCGCTGCCCACCCGGGTGTAGCTGGCATCGCCCGCGCTGCCGCCGATGTAGCCGGACACCGCGTTGTCCACGCCGTTGATGTGCTGGAACACGCCCTGCACGCCCCAGAAGCAGCCGCCCGCAAACACCACCTGGGCGCGGTGGATGCCGGGCGGCTTGAAGTCGGCCGTGCCCGTGGGCGCAGGCAGCGTTACCAGCGCCTGCGCCTGCGCCGTGGCCGCCTGCGCCGGGCGGTCCAGGCTGACCACCGCGGTGATGGTCATCGCTGCGATCACCGCCGCGATGCTGCCGGCCACCAGTTTGTCCATTGCGATCTTCATCGAAGGCCTCCAGGGCTCAACCGAACGTAAAGGCATAGGCATGCACGCCCGGATCAAGGAACTCGATCTCGAAGGTGCGTTCACGAACATCGCCGCGCTGGCGGATCAACTGGTACAGCCGGTGCTCGCCAACCTGGCCGCTGCCATCGGCCGACACGTCGCCGCCGGCGGCTGCGCCAGGCGGCTGGCCGTCGATGCGCACGCGGTAGCGCACCGGCGTGCCATCCACGGCCGGGGCCAGCACCAGGTGCAGGTCGCGGGCATGGAAGCGGAAGGCGATCCGGCCACCGGCCGCGTCCAGGTGCGCGTCTTCATCACCCACCGTCCAGCGCCCGCCCAGCGCCCACTGGTTCAAGCGCAACGTGGCCGGCACGGTGTAGTCGGTGGCGCGCTCGGGCTGCTGCCCGCCCGGCGAGGCGAAGCTCTGCGCGCGCGCATGGCCCAGGTAGGTTTCCGGCGACTTCAGGTTGCGCATGTCGGCCTGCTGCTCGATGCCATCGCGCGGCGCGGCGGCCGCCATCGCCATTGGCTGCGCCGGTTCGTCGGGCAGGGTGTTGCCGGCCTCGCGCAGCAGCTGGCGGATGATCTGCTCGGACTGCGCGTAATTGCCTTCACCGAAGTGGTGCGCACGGATGCGGCCTTCCGCATCGATGAAGTAGTGCGCGGGCCAGTAGCGGTTGTTGAAGCCGCGCCAGATCGCGAAGTCGTTGTCGATCGCCACCGGGTAGGTGACCTTCAGGTCCTTCACCGCGCGCTGCACGTTGCCCAGGCTGCGCTCGAAGGCGAACTCCGGCGCGTGCACGCCGATCACCACCAGGCCGTGGTCACGGTAGCGCTCGGCCCACTCGCGCACATACGGCATGGCGCGCAGGCAGTTGATGCACGAGTAGGTCCAGAAATCGACCAGCACCACCTTGCCGCGCAACGCCTCGGCACTGAGCGGCGGGCTGTTGAGCCAGCCGGTGGCGCCGGCCAGCGAGGGCAGGGTGCCTTCCACCGGCAACGGGGCACCGGCCGGTGCGTTGGCGGCCATCATCATCATTGAAGTGCCTGCGGCCGGTTCCTGTCCCGGCAACACGTCCAGCAGACCCTGCTCCAGCTTGGCCGTGCTCACCGTGGACAGGCGGGTCAGCACCCCCGTGTCCCAGCCCATGCCGATCGCCACCACCGCCAGCAGCGCGGCCACGCCGAGCGCGCGGCGGATCCACTCGCCCACGCCCAGGCGTTGCTTGAGCGCGGCGAACACGCGCCCGCCGATCCAGATCGCCAGCGCCAACGACGTGGCCGCGCCCAGCGCATAGGCCAGCAGCAACCCGCTGGTGCCGACGCTGGCGCCGTTGAGCGCCGCGCCGGTGAGGATCAGTCCCAGGATCGGCCCGGCGCACGGCGCCCAGAGCAGGCCGGTGGCAATGCCGATCAGCAGCGAGGTGCCCACCCCGCCGCGCCCGGCATCACTGGCGGCATCGGCCGAGGCGCTGAGCCGCGCGCCCAGCCGCTGGAAGGGCGACAGCAGGCGGTTGGCCAGCGATGGCCACAGCAGCGCCAGCGCGAACACGGCCATCACCACCAGTGCGATCCAGCGCCCGATCTGGTTGGCCTGGGCCACCCACTGGCTGCCCACCGCGGCCAGGCTGGCCACCACCGCGAACATCAGCGTCATGCCCACCAGCAGCGGCAGGCCGCTGCGCAGGAACGGGCGGTCCGAACGCGCGAACACGAACGGCAGCACCGGCAGGATGCACGGGCTGAGGATGGTCAATACGCCGCCAAGGTAGGCCAGGACAAGCAGGAACATGGTCAGATCCTTCCAGGATGCAGGGGAGGCGGCGCTCAGGCCGCGGTGAAGCTCATCGCCACGCCGTTCATGCAGTAGCGCAGGCCGGTGGGGCGTGGACCGTCATCGAACACATGGCCCAGGTGGCCACCGCAGCGCCGGCAGTGCGCCTCGATGCGGATCATGCCCAGCGTGGTGTCACGGTCCTCTTCCACCGCGCCATGCAGCGGCGCCCAGAAGCTGGGCCAGCCGGTGCCGCTGTCGAACTTGGTGGACGAGGAGAACAGCGGCAGCGCGCAGCCGGCGCAGTTGAAGGTGCCGCGCCGGTGCTCCTTGTTGAGCGGACTGCTGTAGGGCCGCTCGGTGCTCTGGCGGCGCAGCACGGCGTAGGCGGCCGGGCTGAGCTGTTCACGCCACTGCGCGTCGGTGCGCATCACCTCGAAACGCCGCGTGGGGGCCGCCGGTGCGGCCGGTGCCGGGCCGCTGCAGGCGGTCAGGCCGAACAGGCCGGCGGCGGCCGTCATGGCGCCCATGCCGAGCACATTGCGACGGGTGTAACGCATGGCCGATCTCCTGGGAGGGAAACGATGCGGCCATGCTGCGCCCGGGCCGGTCAACGAATCCTCACGCAGGGTTAAATTTTCCGTGACACATCCGGGCCCGGATCGGCCGACAATGCAGCCTGTTCCCTTACCGGCCCGCCCGCCCCGATGAGCAGCGCCAAGCGTGTCCTGATCGTCGAAGACGACGTCCACATCGCCAACCTGCTGCGCATGCACCTGCGCGACGAAGGCTATGAGGTCACCCACGCCGCCACCGGCGACGAGGGCCTGGCCCTGCTCGAGGCGCAGCCCTGGAGCGCGCTGGTGCTGGACCTGATGCTGCCGGGCGTGGACGGGCTGGAGATCTGCAAGCGTGCCCGCGCGATGGCGCGCTACACGCCGATCATCATCACCAGTGCGCGGGCCAGCGAAGTGCATCGCATCCTGGGCCTGGAACTGGGCGCCGACGACTACCTCGCCAAGCCCTTCTCGATGCTGGAACTGGTGGCGCGGGTGAAGGCGCTGCTGCGGCGGGTAGAGGCCATGGCGCAGAACGCGCGCATCGACGCCGGAGAAACCGAGGTGGCCGGGCTGCGCATCGACCCGGTTGCACGCACCGCGCAGGTGGAAGGCCGGCCCCTGGAACTGACCCCGCGCGAGTTCGACCTGCTGTATTTCTTTGCCCGTCACCCGGGGCAGGTGTACTCGCGCATGGACCTGCTCAACCAGGTCTGGGGCTACCAGCACGACGGCTACGAGCACACCGTGAACACCCACATCAACCGGCTGCGCAACAAGATCGAGCGCGACCCGGCCGCGCCGCAGCGCATCCAGACGGTGTGGGGACGGGGCTACAAGCTGGTCGACACCGATGGGGACGCGGCATGATCCGCCTGACCTTGTCCCAACGCCTGTCGGTGGTGTTCTGCGCGCTGCTGCTGGCCTGTTGCGGCGCGCTGCTGTGGATCCAGATGCGCAGCACCGCCATGCACGAACAGGAAACCGTGCAGCGGCTGTCGCGCGGGCTGGCCGAGCACATCGCACGCAGCGGCGAACTGATGGACGCGCGCGGCATGCGCGGCGGCGAAGTGCGCGCGCTGTTCGGCAAGCTGATGGCGGTCAACCCCAGCGTCGAGGTCTACCTGCTCGACGACGAAGGCCGCATCCTGGGCCACGACGCGCCCGACGGCCACCTCAAGCGCGACCGCGTGGACCTGGCGCCGGTGCAGGCGCTGCTGCATGACGAGCCGCTGCCCATCCTCGGCGACGACCCGCGCAGCGCCACCGGCCGCAAGGTCTTCAATGCCGCGCCGTTGTGGGTGCAGGGACGCCAGGCCGGCTACATCTACGTGGTGCTGGTGGGCGAACAGCGCGAGGCGCTGGCGGCCAACATCGCCGCCAATGCGACCCTGCGCACCACGCTGTGGTCGCTGGCGATCGTGGCCGTGGTCGGGCTGCTGGCCGGCGTGGTCGCGTTCCGATGGGTGACCCGTCCGCTGCGCCAGCTGACCCGGCGCATCCAGGCCTTCGACGTGGACGCCGCCGGTGCCGGCATGCCGCTGCCCCCCACCCCGCTGCGCGCCGGCGAGCGCGACGAACTGGCCATCCTTCAGCACAGCTTCGGGCACATGGGCCAGCGCCTGGGCGAACAATGGCAGCAGCTGCGCGAACAGGACCTGCAGCGGCGCGAACTGGTGGCCAACATCTCCCATGACCTGCGCACGCCGCTGTCGTCGCTGCATGGCTACCTGGAAACGCTGGCATTGAAGGACGCCACGCTGGGCGCCGACGAACGCCAGCGCTACCTCGGCATCGCGCTGGCGCAGAGCCGCAAGGTCGGCGCGCTGGCACAGGCGCTGTTCGAACTGGCCCGGCTGGAGCACGGCGGAGTCAGCCTGGACCTGCAGGCGTTCTCGCTGCCCGACCTGGTCCAGGACGTGTTCCAGAAATTCGAGCTGGCCGCGCAGGCGCGCCGGCAGACGCTCACCGCCGACATTCCGCCCGGGCTGCCCGCGGTCGTGGCCGATCTGGGGCTGATCGAGCGGGTGCTGACCAACCTGCTCGACAATGCGATCCGGCACACGCCCGAGGGCGGTCGCATCGAAGTGGTGCTGCGCGCGCAGGACGGCGAGGTGCAGGTGGCCATCGCCGACACCGGCCCGGGCATCGCGCCCGAGCGCCGCGCGTCGTTGTTCAGCACGCCGCCGGCGCTGGGCAGTGCGCGCCCGGACAGCGGCGGGCTGGGCTTGTTGATCGTGCACCGCATCCTGCAACTGCATGATCGGCAGATCCGCCTGATGGACAGTCGCGAGGGCGCGCTGTTCGTGTTCAGTCTGCCCACCCTGGCACCGCCCGGGCGGCGCTGACCGTCCGCGAACGGGTCAGGGTGGAAGCAGCAGCCTGAACTGCGCGCCGCCCAGCGCCGAACGCCGCACATCGGCTTCCCCGCCGTGTTTTTCGGCCACCACCCGAACGATGGCCAGGCCCAGCCCGAAGCCGTCGGCGTGCGCATGCAGCTGCACATAAGGCGCGAAGATCTTGTCGCGTTGGCCAATGTCCACGCCGTCGCCATCGTCATCCACCGCCAGGATCACCCAGCCGCCCTCGCAGCTGGCCGTGAGCCGCACCCGGCTGCGTGCGAACCGCAGTGCATTTCCCACCAGGTTGCGCAGCGCCAGCTGCAGGGCCTCGCGGTTCGCCCAGAGGTGGATCTCAGGCTGGATACGGATCGAGCACTGGATCGGGTGCGGCGGCGTCTGTGCTGACAGGACCTGGTCGAACAGCGCGTCCAGCATCACCGGCGCACGTTCCACCCGCTGCATGCACCCGATCCGCGAGTAGCCCACGCCCGCCTCGGTCAGCCGTTCCAGGCGCGCGATGTCGCCAAGCACGCCGTCCAGTTCGCGCTCCCGTTCGCGCTGGCTGGTGGCTTCGCGCAGCATCTCCATGCCAAACCGCATCCGCGCCAGCGGTGTGCGCACTTCATGGGCCACGGCGTCGGACAGAATGCGCTGGGCATCCATCAAGGCGCGCAGCCGCGAGGCCATCGCCTGCAGCGACTGCTGCAGGGGGTGCACCAACCGGGTACGGGTTGGCGGGATGTCGGCGTGCAGTCGTCCATCGTGAATGGCCAGTGCGGCAGCGCCCAGCACGTACACATCCCGCCATACCCGATACAGCAGAAAGTACAGCGGCAGGGCAACGGCGATGACGGCATTGAACAGCAGCACCAGCACGTGCACCAGGTCGGACGCATACCAGGGCGCCGGTGGCATCGGGTAATCGTTGAAGTCGCCCAGCACCAGCACCTGGTCGCTGCCGGACAGCCGCTGGTAGGACTTGCGGGCATCCGCGCGCAGCACCACCGCGCCGTCCTGCAGGTGCTGGAACTGGCTGGCCTTCAGCACGCGCCGGGTGGATTGCAGCGTGACCAGCTCGATCGGGTAGGCGAACCCGCGCTGCACTTCCTCGCGCAGCGCAGGCCACCGTGCCGGCGGGGTCTGGGCGAAGCGCAGCGCCAGCAGATGGTGGGTACCACTGACCTGGGCCTGCACGTAGCGGGCATGGTCGTACTCGTCCAGGGTGGGGATGGACATCGACAGTGCGCCGCCGAGTGAGATGACGACCATGTACGCCGCCACGAAGCCGGCGCAGTAGCGCACGAACAGGCCGAAGTGGCCCGGTGTGCGCGGGCGTCCGCTGGCCAGTGGCGCTGTCGCGCGCGCCGCCCCCGGGCTCACGCCCACCCATCCCGATTGAACAGATAGCCCTTGCCGCGCACGGTCTTGATGCGTTGGGAACCATCGTCGTCGTCGCCGAAGCGGCGCCGCAGCCGCGATACCCGCGCGTCGATGGAGCGGTCGGCACCGTCGAAGCCGATACCGCGCAGTGCCTTGAACAGGTCGTCCCGGGACAGGATCCGGCCCGCGCCCTCGGCGAGTACCCGCAGCAGGTCGAACTCGGCAGCACTGAGCTCGATGCGCAGGTCGCGAAAGCGCACCTCGCGGGTGCCGCGATCCAGCTGCAGACGACCAAATACCAGCGCGTCGCTTTCCTTGTCAGGGGACGGCGTGCGGCGCAGGTGCGCACGGATACGGGCGAGCAGCACGCGTGGCTCGATCGGCTTGCCGATGTAGTCGTCCGCGCCCAGCTCCAGGCCGACCACCTGGTCGATATCGTCGGTGCGCGCGGTCAGCATGCAGATGACACCCTCAAAGCGCGGGCGCAGGGAACGACAGATCTCAAAACCGTCGCGGCCTGGCAGCGTGACATCCAGCAGGACCATGGCCGGCGCATGCGCCGTGATCGTCGCCTCGGCGCACAGGCCGTCGGCCTGGTGCAGCACCCGGTAGCCGTGGCGCTCCAGATAGCTGGCGATCAGCCCGCCAAGTCGTACGTCGTCTTCGATGACCACGATATCGATCATGTTCGACCTCCTGCGGCGTCCGGGGCGGGGAGCGCATGCTGCCCCGGCCTGCACGGGCAGCACAAGGCGATCTGTCGTAATCGGGTGCGGGCGCACGGTGGCCGTTACGCGGTGTTACCGGGCGGTCACGTTCGGTTGCAAACCCGGTACGAAAGCAGTGCTGACGGCTGCGGTGCCCGCTGCGAGCATCGCAGGGGTTCACCAACGGAGCCCGACATGGCCCATCGCACTGTATGTACCGTCCCGCAGTTGCCCGCCTGCGGGTGTGATGATGATCGTGCCGGTCTGGCACGGCGGAGCCGCCGATGATGGGGCTGTGCGGCGCACTGGACTGTGTCGCCCACGCCTACGGCGTGCCCGTGCACGCGGGCATCGGCGACATGGCGACGATGCTGTGCCGGCACGGTCGCAGGCGCTGGTTCCACTGGCACGATGCGTCCGCCGGCGTCGCCTTGGCCGCCTGCGGGCCGATCCGACAGCGGGACGCGATGCCGGCGCATTCGCCGTGTGGCCGCTACGTGCTGGTGTTGGATGGTGTGCTCGGCAACCGCAGGGAACTGGAGGAGGCGCTTGGCCACAGGGCGGCCGATGCCACCTGCGACGCAGCCGTGCTGGCGGCGGCCGTGGCCGCCTGGGGTCTGCAGACCAGCCTGCAGCGCTGCCACGGTGCATTCGCGTGCGCCGTGTGGGATGTGCAGGAGCGCACCCTCAGCCTGGCCCGCGACCGCGCCGGCGAGCGCGCGCTCTACTACGGATGGAGTGGCAGCGCCTTCCTGTTCGGTTCGGAACTCAAGGCGCTGCAGGCCCATCCGATGTTCGCCGCGACGATCAACCGGGATGCGCTGGCACTGCTGCTGCGCTTTGGCTACATCCCAGCGCCGCACAGCATCTATCAGGAGGTGTTCAAGCTACGGCCCGGTCACATGGTTGTCCTGGACACCGCGGCCCGGGCTGCCGGACCCAGCGGCCACGATCCCCATGCGTCCAGTCAGGCGTACTGGTGCATTCGCCAACAGATGCAGGCGCATGCGCGGGCACCCGGGGCGCCATCGCACTGGGTGGACGGGCTTGAAGGCGTACTGGTCCCGGCGCTGGAGCGATGCCGGGCGGCGCGGCAGGCGGGGGCCGCGGTGTTCCTTTCCGGCGGTACCGATTCGTCCGTGGTGGCGGCACTGGCCCAGGGCCACAGCCGTTTGCCCATCGACACGTTCACCCTTGGCTTCGACCACACCGGCCATGACGAACGGCAATGGGCCGCGCGGGTGGCGCGTCACCTGGGCTGTCGACATACCGAACAGGTGATGGGGCCGCGGCAACTGATGGACAGTCTTGCCGCGCTGCCGGAGGTATGGTGCGAGCCCTTCGCCGACCCCTCGCAATTGCCGACGTTGCTGGCCAGCGCACTGGTGTCGCGCCACCGCGATGTGGTGATGACCGGTGATGGAGGGGACGAGCTGTTCCATGGGCACGCCGCGTATGCGCGCGCGGTGCGCAATGCGCGCTGGGCCAGGCACTGTCCTGCCTGGCTGCGAGACGAACTGGTTGCCCGCTACCGTGCCGCACCGGAGCGGGCACGGCTGGGAGGACTGGCAGCCGTGGGCGCCGAGCTTGCCGCGCACGAGGTGGAACAGCACTACCTGGTGCGCGTATCGCGATGGCGGGACCCCGCGTGCGTGGTGCTGGGGGCGCGCGAGGCGCCGACCTGTTTCAGCGACCCCGCGCAATGGCTGGGCTGCGGCAGCGATGCCGAGCGCGTCCGCTATCTGGATACGCGCATGGACCTGGCCGAAGGCGTGTTGACCAAGGTGGATCGGGCGGCGCGCGCTTACGGCCTGACCACGCGCGCGCCGCTGCTGGACCTGGACGTGATGCGCTACGCCTGGTCGCTTCCCGACGCGGCCAAATACGCCGGCGGCGTGCACAAACGCGTGCTCAAGGACCTGTTGCGTCGGCACCTGCCCGATGCACTGGTTGACCGGCCCAAGCAGGGGTTCGGCCCGCCCATGGCGACCTGGTTGGCCGGCCCCCTGCGCAGCTGGGCCGACGCGTTGCTGGCACCGGCGCGCCTGCAGCGCGAGGGATTCTTCGATGCCGCCGTGGTCGGCGCGATGTGGCGTGATTTCTGCGCCGGGCAGCGCAAGTGGCACACACATCTGTGGCCGGTGCTGATGTTCCAGGCGTGGTACGCAACGCACCGCCGCTAGCGCCATGCCGCGCGTGCGTGCACGCGGTTACACGCGGTCACACAGTGTCCAACACCGTTGCGATGGGCACACCGTAACTGCACTGACAGGCCGCCGGCGGTAGCCCACGCTGACCGCTCCCCAACCGATGGAGGTTTCCATGAAGCATGTTTCCACCCAGCACGTCCTTTCCCTGCTCGCGGTCATGTCCGCACTGATGGTCGGCACTGCCCATGCCGCACCTGCCGACCGCGCAGGCGCCTACGTATACGGGGGGATCGGCAAGGCGAGCGCGGACCTCACGCGCTCGGCAGCGTCGGCCGAGGATGGCAGGCGCCACTCGGCCAGGGGCTCGGGCTCCTTCTACACCGTGGGCACCGGCTACCGCCTGGCACCGAACTTCGCCGTGGAATCGTCGCTGCAGAGCACGGTGGGCTCCGGTCGCGGCGGTACACAAGGCACACTCGCCCATCGCAGCGTGGACGTGGGGGGTCTGGTGGTGCTGCCGGTCGGCAATCGCGTGGAAGCGTTCGGCAAGCTCGCGGTCGGCACCCGCCTGCAGCGCTATAGCGCCCCGACCGCGTCCGAAGCAGGATCTACCCGGGAAAGGGCCTTCAGTCTGACCCCCGGTGTGGGCGTGAACCTCCACCTGACCGATTCCCTGGCGTTGCGGTCGGACTACACCTTCGCGGGCAAGATGAGCAATCGCGTGGCCAACGCCGCAGGCGCCGACAAGGCACGGCTCACTACCTGGACCACCAGCCTGGCGTACACCTTCTGAGTAGACCCCCGGCGAGATCCCAAAAAAAAGACCCGACAGAGGGAGGGTTCTGTCGGGTCTGGGATTGCGTGGGGGGAGGGACCCACGCAAATTCGATGCGGGTGTGGCTCAGCGCCTGGCAGCGCCCGCCTTGGCAGTGGCGTCCGCGAACGGACCCCGGACCAGCTCGCTGAAGGCTTCCGAAGCCTTCAGCCCCAGCCCGACCACTTCCTGGTGGGCATGGGTCCAACGGGCGAGGTTGTCACGGGCCAGCTGCGCGCCCTTGGGCAGCAGCGTGCCCGGTTCCTGTGACTGCACGATTTCACCGAAGAACCCGCTGGTGGCGGTGATGTTCTTCTCCAGCGTCTTCAACTGCACGCCGAACATGCTTTCGGCATTTTCCAGCGCGAGCCGATTGGCACGCGTGGCCGTGGCGGCCAGCTGGCGGGTGTAGTCGCTGAAGGAATCGGTGAACGCGGACGCCATGGGAGCGGCTCGAGAACGTTGATGCAATGCAGCATACGCCGAAAATATTGCATTGCAACATCTTGTTGCCAGTTGTGGTCCGGTTTCGGCTGAACCGGTTACCAATCAATGGGTTGCGTGGGGTGGAGGGCGCTGACGGCTGGCGGGGAGCCGGCCAGCGGCCAGCCCGACCGCGCTGTGCGCCCGCACGCCGCCGGGTCAGCCGCGGTAGCGGCAGCCGGAGGTGCAGGTTTCGTGGACGGTCACTTCGCTCAGCTGCGGCAGGGCCGGCTTGAGTTCGTCCCAGATCCAGATCGCCAGGCGCTCGCTGGTCGGATTCTCCAGGCCCGGGATGTCGTTGAGGTAGTGGTGGTCCAGGCGATCGTAGATCGGCTGGAAGGCGGCTTTGACGTCGCCGAAGTCCATGATCCAGCCGGTCTGCTCGCCCGGTTCGCCTTCCACTTTCAGTTCCACCCGGAACGAGTGCCCGTGCAGGCGCGCGCACTTGTGGCCCGGCGGCACGTTGGGCAGGCGGTGGGCCGCTTCGAGGGTAAAGACTTTGAAGATTTCCATGCCGCCATTGTAGCGGTCGGCCCAGGCCGGCGTGGGGGCGGGACATGGATGCAGATGCAACAAAATCTATCCATCCGGATGAAGAGATGTTAGTTTCTCTTATATCCGTATGAAGAGATGTTATTGGCCGGTTCATCGCCAGGCATGGACTACTGCGGAACTTGTCGTCCACCACCCCACTGAAGTTCATGCCCAAGCACACTCTTCTTGTAGCAGCGTTGTCTGCTGCACTGGCCACGCCTTTGCCTGCGTTTGCCGATACCGCCGCCGATGCCGCCGCCGCCGGCGAAAGCAAGACCCTTGCCGCCGTGCGCGTCACCGGCTCCAACATCAAGCGCACCGACACCGAGTCGGCCAATCCGGTGCAGGTGATCGACCGCCAGCAGCTGGAGGAGACCGGCAAGGCCACCGTCGCCGACCTGCTGCGCTCGATCTCGGCCAACACCGGCAACGCCAACAACGAGACCACCAACAACGGCTGGGCGTCCGGTTCGGCCGGCATCGGTCTGCGCGGCCTGTCGCAGAAGAACACGCTGGTGCTGCTCAACGGCCGTCGCCTGGCCAACTACGGCTTCCCGGCCGGCGGCCTGTCGGACACCTTCGTCAACCTCAACGCGCTGCCGCTGGTGGCGGTGGAACGCATCGAAGTGCTCAAGGACGGGGCCTCGGCGGTGTACGGCTCGGACGCGGTGGCCGGCGTGGTCAACATCATCACCCGGCAGAATTTCCAGGGCGCCGAACTCGGTGGCAGCCTCGGCACCGCCGACCAGGGCGGGCTGGACGAGCAGAACCTGAAGTTCATCGGCGGCATCGGTGACCTCGACGCCGACGGCTACAACATCCTGGTCAGCCTGGAAGGCTACAACCGCGAACGCCTGGACCAGGACCAGCGCGACCTCACCAAGTCCGGCATCTACACCGACAAGCCCGGCGGCCGCTGGAACGGCTGGTCGGCCAAGGGCGCGCGCTACCTCATCAACGGCACCTCGGTGCCGATGCTGGACGCCAACGGCAATTGCCCCGAGGGCTCCACGCTGGTGGCCAGCGCGCCGATCGATGGCCTGGCCGGCAACACCTGCGGCTTCAACCAGGCCCCGTACACCACGCTGATTCCGTCCACCAAGCGCTACCAGGCCTATGTCAACGGCACCTTCCGGGTGAACGACAGCGTCGAGGCGTTCGGTGAAGTGCTCTACAGCGACATCAAGGGCGTGTCCTGGTTCGGCAGCAGTCCGTTCTTCACCCTGGAAAGCGGCCGTTTCGCGCTCAACGCCGATACCGGCCTGGCCGAACCGGTGTCGTCCAACCTGCCGGCGAGCAGCCCGTACAACCCGTACGGCCGCGCCGTGCCGATCGAGTACACCTTCTTCAACCTTGGCCCGACCATCAAGACCAACCGGTCGCAGGCCTACCGCGGCCTGGTCGGGCTGCGCGGCAGCCTGCAGAACTGGGACTGGGAAGTGGGCGCGTTCGGCGCACGCAGCAGCGAGCGCGAAACGGTGTCCGGCGGCTTCGCCAACCGGTACGCACTGGCCACTGCGTTGGCCAACGGCAGCTACAACCTGCTCGACCCGGCGGCGACATCGCCGGAGGTGCTCAACGCGATCAACATCAGCACGCTGCGCCCCGCCGAGTCGGTGCTGCAGGGCGTGGATGCGAAGATCTCCGGTGCGCTGGGCCACACCTGGGCCGGTGAGATCGGCTTCGCCGCCGGTGCCGAATGGCGCCGCGAGAAACTCGATTCCAACAACCCGTGGCAGATCGATGCCGGCCTGCAGATCCGCCCGGCCATCGCCGAAGTACACGGCGAGCGCAAGGTCACGGCGGCCTATGCCGAAGTCAACGTGCCCCTGGCCGAGCGCCTGGAACTGCAGGCGGCCGCGCGCGCCGACCATTACAGCGATTTCGGCGATGCCTTCTCGCCCAAGCTGAGCCTGCGCTGGCAGCCGTGGGACATCCTGCTGGTGCGTGCGGCCGCCTCCAAGGGCTTCCGCGCGCCGTCGCTGTCGGAGAATTCCAACAGCACCAGCATCGCCTACGGCAGCGTGATCGACCCGCGTGATCCGGACGTGCCGGGCTCGCGGCAGAACCCGACCTTCTTCACCGTGGGCAACAACGACCTCAAGCCCGAGCGCACCAAGAGCTTCAATGCCGGCATCGTGCTTTCGCCGTGGTCCAACACCAGCCTGAGCGTGGACTACTACCGCATCGAGCTGGAGAACCTGGTGGGCACCAACAACACCCAGACCCTGGTCACCGACAACGTGCCCGGCGCGGTGCTGCGCGATGAGCGCGGCAAGCTGCTGGCGGTATACAACCGCTACCAGAACCTGAGCGAGCTGAAGACCTCCGGCTTCGACGTGGAACTGCGCCAGCGCTTCCCGACCGAACGCGCCGGCGACTTCGCGCTCAGCAGTGCCTTTACCCACGTGCGCAACTACAGCCGCCCGACCGTGGTCGGTGGCCCGCTGGTCGACTACGCCGGCAGCAACCTCGGCGCGACCCTGCCCAAGAACAAGGCCACCACCACCTTCGACTGGAGTTACGGCGACTTCCGCACCGCGCTGACCTGGTACTACACCAGTGGCTACGACCAGAAGGCCAGCGCCGCGGCCACCGCCGTGCAGGACCGCGTGGACGCCTACAGCCAGTTCGATCTGTACCTGGCCTACACCGGCGTGGAAAAGCTGACCCTGTACGCCAAGATCCAGAACCTGGCCGACGAGGAACCGCCGTACGATGCGTCCTTCCCGGGCATCCGTGCGCCGTACGACTTCAGCCAGTACGACCTGCGCGGACGCTACTTCACGGTGGGCTTCGACTACCGCTTCTGAACCTGCGGGCCGGTCGCTTTCGCGCCGGCCCGGCACCTGGCTGCACCGGAGCGTGCGCATCCATCGGGGCCGGCGGAGATGCCGGCCCGCTTCATGGGGAACTGCTGTGTCTTTGCATCGTGTCGTGTCACGTCCCATCACCTGGCTGGTGGGCGCGTTGTGGTTGCTGGCCGCGCCAGCGTTCGCGCAGAACGCGTATTTCTTCCCGCAGGGCGGCGAATTCGACCCGTCCATTCCCACCCCGCAGCAGTTCCTGGGCTACGAGATCGGCAGCCGCTACACGCGGCACGACCAGTTGGTGGCCTACTTCAACGAACTGGCCAAACACTCGGACAAAATCAAGGTCGAACAGATCGGCAGCAGCTACGAGGGTCGGCCGCTGGTGATCGCCACGGTGACCTCGGCGCAGAACCAGCAGCAGCTGGAAACGCTGCGCCGCCAGCACGTCACCCTGGCCGATCCGGCGCAGCCGCTGAGTGCGGCCGGCAACAGCCCGGTGGTGGTGTGGCTGGGCTACAGCGTGCACGGCAATGAAACCTCCAGCGGCGAAGCCGCCTTGCTCACCGCTTACTACCTGGTGGCCAGCCGCAGCGCGGACACCGCGCAGTGGCTGCAGCAGGCGGTGGTGCTGTTCGACCCGGCGCAGAACCCGGACGGGCGCGACCGCGCGGCCAGCTGGCACAACGCCTATGCCTCCTCGCCGGCCTCGGCCGACCCGGCCGACAAGGAACATGTCGAACCGTTCCCGCAGGGCCGCACCAACCATTACTTCACCGACCTCAACCGCGACTGGCTGGCCCTGACCCAGCAGGACACGCGGCCGAAGATCGCCTACTTCCACCGCTGGTATCCCAACGTCCAGATCGACTTCCACGAGATGGGCAAGGACAGCACCTACTACTTCGAGCCGTCGCCGGCGAGCATGCACAGCCCGCTGTTGCCGGCCTCGTCCTACGCGTTCAACAAGACCCTGGCCAAGTACCACGCCCAGGCGCTGGACGCCTTGGGCTCGCTGTACTACACCGGCGAGAACTTCGACAACTTCTCGCCGGTGTACGGCTCCACCTACCCGGACTTCCACGGCGCAGTCGGCGTCACCGTCGAACAGGCCAGTTCGCGCGGCCGCGTGCAGGAATCGGCGAATGGCCTGCTCACCTTCCCCTTCACCATCCGCAACCAGGTGGCCACCGGGCTGGGCACCCTCCGCGGCGCGGTAACCGAACGCGATGGCCTGCTCAAGCTGCAGAAGGACTTCTTCCAGTCGGCGCTGAAGCAGGCTGGCCAGCAGCCGGTGAAGGCGTTCGTGTTCGGCGACGCTCACGATCCCGGGCTGACCGCCAAACTGCTGGACCTGCTGCTGCAGCACCAGATCACGGTGGAAGCATTGAGCACCGCAGTGACCGTGGATGGCCAGCGCTTCGAGCCCGGCAGCGCCTACGTGGTGCCCACCGCGCAGCCGCAGTTCCGGCTGGTCCACTCCATCTTCGCCGACACCCCGCCAATCAAGGGCGACGTGTTCTACGGCAGCACCTCCTATGCGATCGCACCGGCCTACGGCGTGGCGTTTGCCGGCAGCCGCAGCCGCATCGGCGGCGGCGCGCGTGTGACCGCGGTCGCCCCGGCCCAGGGCGGCGTGGTGGGCGGGCAGGCCGGCTACGCCTATGTGCTGGACTGGCGCGACTACAACGCCAGCCGCGCACTGTATGCACTGCAGGCACGCGGGCTGCAGACCCGCGCCGCCTTCCAGCCATTCACCGCTGCCACCGCCGACGGCGAGCAGGCGTTCGCGCGTGGCAGCGTGGTGATTCCGGTGGCGGGGCAACCGCTGGCGGGCGCGGCGCTGCTGGCCGCCGTGGATGACGCGGCGCGCAGCAGCGGCGTGCGCGTGCAGGCGCTGGCCAGTGGGCAGAGCCGCAGCGGCATCGACCTGGGCAGTGACAGCGTCAAGGCGCTGCGCAAACCGGCGGTGGCGCTGGTGATGGGCGAGGGCGTGAGTGCCACCGAGATCGGCTCGGCCTGGTTCGTGCTGGACCAGCAGGTGCAGCTGCCGGCCAGCAAGCTCGATCCGGCGCAGCTGGGCAAGGTGTCGCTGGACCGCTACACCACCATCGTGCTGGCCGGCGGCACCTACACCGGCGTGGATGTTACTGCGGTGGCCGCGTTGAAGCGCTGGATCAACGCAGGCGGCTCGCTGGTGACCTACGGCACCGCCGCGCGCTGGGCGATCGAACAGAAGCTGGCCGACGAAGTGCTGGGCGAAGACGAGAAGGAACCCGACGCAGCGCGGCGTGCCTTCGGCGACCAGCGCGACATTGCCGCCATCGAACGGGTGAGCGGCAACATCCTCAGTGCCGACGTGGATACCAGCCACCCGCTGGGCTTCGGCCTGCCGCGCGCGCAGCTGGCGATCAACAAGGAAAACGGCATCCGCTTCAACCCCAGCCGCAATCCCTTCTCCACCGTGGTGCGGGTGGATGAGAAGCCACGCGTGAATGGCTACCTGTCCGAGAGCAACCGCACCCGCGTCGCCGGTGCGGCGTGGCTGCTGGTGTCGCCGCAGGGGCAGGGTAACGTGGTGCTGTTCGCCGACGACCCGGCGCACCGCAAGTACTGGCACGGCACCGAGCGCCTGCTGTTGAACGCCATCTTCTTCGGCAACCAGCTCAACCCGACCAAACAACGCAGCTGAAGTCCGCCGGTAGAGCCGACCGTTGGTCGGCTATCGCAATGCCAGGGGGGGTAGAGCCGACCGTTGGTCGGCTGTCGCGATGCCAAGGGGGTAGAGCCGACCGTTGGTCGGCTGTCGCGGTGCCCGAACGGTTCGCAGCCGACCAACGGTCGGCTCTACCGCGGGCCTCCCATCCGGCACAAAAAAAGGGCGACGCATGAAGCGTCGCCCTTGTCTGTTTCACCGGTCCGCGAACGGATCAGCTGGCGCGACCGCCGCCGCTGCCCTGGCCACGGCCGCCACCGCCGCCATTGCCACCGCCACGGCGCTGGCCCTGCGGCTGGCCGCCACGCGGTGCGCCGCGACCGGCGCCATCACGCTGGCCGCCACCGGTCTTCTTCGGACCGGCATGGGCGTGACGCGGGGCCTCGGCGTGCGGACGGCGCGCGTGCTTGCGCGGCGAGCGATCGCCACCCGGCAGTTCGGCCTTGCCCGGCGCGCTGTTGCCCCAGCGGATCGGGGTCTGCGGCTCGAAGCCCGGCACGTCGCGGATGTCCATGTCCTTGTCGAGCAGGCGCACGATCTGGCGCAGCAGCTTGGCTTCGTCCTGGGCCACCAGCGAGATCGCCTGGCCGGTCGAGCCGTTACGGCCGGTACGGCCGATGCGGTGCACGTAATCCTCGGCCACCATCGGCAGGTCATAGTTGATGACCTTCGGCAGCTCGTTGATGTCGATGCCGCGCGCGGCGATATCGGTGGCCACCAGCACGGTCACGCGGCCGGCCTTGAAGTCGCCCAGCGCACGCAGGCGCTGGCCCTGGCTCTTGTTGCCATGGATCGCCGCGGTCTTGATGCCGGACTTTTCCAGGAACGTGGCCAGCTTGTCGCAGCCGTGCTTGGTACGGCCGAACACCAGGGTCTGCTCGCGGCTGTCCTGGGCCAGCAGGTGCAGCAGCAGTTCGCGCTTGCGCGCGCCATCCACCGGGTGCACGCGGTGGGTGATGGTTTCAGCCACGGTGTTCTTCGGGGTCACCTGGATCTGCGCCGGGTCGCGCATGAACTCCAGGGCCAGCTGCTTGATGCTCTCTTCGAAGGTCGCCGAGAACAGCAGGGTCTGGCGGTTCTGGCGCGGCAGCTTGGCCAGGATCTTCTTGATCGACGGCAGGAAGCCCATGTCCAGCATGCGGTCGGCTTCGTCCAGCACCAGGATCTCGATGCCCGACAGGTCGACGCTGCGACGCTCCAGGTGGTCGATCAGGCGGCCCGGGCAGGCCACCAGCAGGTCCACGCCACGGCGCAGCACGTCGAACTGGTTGCCCATGCCGACGCCGCCGTAGATGCAGGCGCTCGGGATGCGCAGGTACTTGCTGTAACCGCGCAGGCTGTCATGCACCTGGGTGGCCAGTTCGCGGGTCGGGGCCAGCACCAGCGCACGCGGCTTGCGCGGACCGCTGACGGCCTGCGGGTTGGTGCCCAGGTGCTGCAGCAGCGGCAGGCCGAACGCGGCGGTCTTGCCGGTGCCGGTCTGCGCGCCGGCCAGCAGGTCGCGACCTTCCAGGGCCAGCGGGATCGCCTGTTCCTGGATCGGGGTCGGGTTTTCGTAGCCCTGCTCGGTCAACGCGCGCAGCAGGAACGGGGCAAGGCCCAAGGATTCAAAAGACATCGGGTGGAAGCTCCAAAGACAAAGTAACGCCAGGCCGAATGGCCGGACGCGAGGCAGATCAAAAGTGATCGGCTGACTCGGAGCGTTCCCGTAAACCGCGCTGCGAGAATTGGGTGCAGCCGGCGCGGTGCGCAGACTGGAATGCATGACGAATGGCGTCGGAGTGGGGGCGGGCGACGGATCAATGATCCATATCGCCGGCGATCCCGAAGGGAAACGGACGGCCGCTGCAGACCCGCATAGTCTAGCGGATGTTTGAGATCCGTACCAAATTGGCCTGTTCAGGTTGGGAGGGGGGGCCGGGCTGCGCCCGGGGGCTTCAACGGCCACGGCAACGGCCACAGCAACGGCCACAGCAACGGCCACAGCAACGGCAACGGCAACGGCGCGGGTGTGCGGGGGAGGCGGGGTGGGTCCGGTTGCAGGGGACGCTGCAAGTACGTCCCTGTAAGCTCGGTCGCGCCATCCATGGCGCTCACGCCCCTGCAACCGGACCCACCCCGCCTCCTCCTGACATTGCGGGGGCGTTGCGTTTGGGGCCGAGGCAGAAGCAGACGCAGACGCAACGGCATAGGTAAAGGGATGGGGATAGGGATGGGGATGGGGATGGGGATAGGGATAGGGATAGAGAGATTCGCGGGAGAGGCCGGTGGGCCGAGGATGTTGGTTGGGTGGGCGGGTGACGTGCGGTAGGGTGGGATGTCGCGTTGCAGCTTGGTGGTGCGACAATTTTGGTTACACTCGAAACCTATTTTTCGCGATCCCGGATACCCACCCATGAAGCTTGGTTCTTTGAAGGAAGGCGGCCGCGACGGCACCCTGATCGTGGTCTCGCGCGACCTGCGCCACGGCGCGCGCGCCACGGGCATCGCCGCCACCCTGCAGCAGGCGCTGGAAGACTGGAGCCACTTGGCGCCGCGCCTGAACGCCTTGTATGAGTCGCTCAACGACGGCAGCGCCGACGGCGTCTTCGACATCGACCTGCAGGCGCTGGCCGCGCCGCTGCCGCGGTCCTACGAGTTCGTGGACGGCAGTGCCTACCTGCCGCACGTCGAGCGCGTCCGCCGCGCCCGCGGTGCCGAGGTGCCGGAAAGCTTCTACACCGACCCGCTGATGTACCAGGCCACCAGCGCCGGCTTCTATGGCCCGCGTGATGCGGTGAAGGTGGTCAGCGAGGAATACGGCATCGACCTGGAAGCGGAGATCGTGGTGATCACCGACGACGTGCCGATGGCGGTCACCGCCGAACAGGCCGCCGGCCATATCCAGCTGGTGGGCCTGGTCAACGACGTGTCGCTGCGCAACCTGATTCCGGGCGAGCTGGCCAAGGGTTTCGGCTTCCTGCAGTCCAAGCCGCGCTCGGCGCTGTCGCCGGTGTTCGTCACCCCCGACGAGCTGGGCGACGCCTGGCAGGACAGCAAGGTGCACCTGCCGCTGCTGACCCATATCAATGGCCAGTGGTTCGGCGCCCCGGAAGCGGGCGTGGACATGCAGTTCAACTTTGCCCAGCTGGTCGCGCACGCTGCCAAGACGCGCCCGCTGGGTGCCGGCGCGATCGTCGGCTCGGGCACCATCGCCAACGAGGACACCCGCAAGGGCGCCTCCTGCTTTGCCGAGCTGCGCACGGTGGAAACCCTGCGCGATGGCAAGCCGAGCACGCCGTTCATGTCCTTCGGCGACGTGGTCCGCATCGAAATGCTGGACGCGGCCGGGGAGAGCATCTTCGGCGCCATCGAACAGCGCATCGAACAGGCCGCCAAGCCCTGAACGCCACCGCCGCCACCGATGAGAGCGCCATGGAACTGTTCAGCTACTGGCGGTCCAGCGCGGCCTACCGCGTGCGGATCGGGCTGAACCTCAAGCAGCTGGCGCATCGGATCACGCCGGTGCACCTGGTCCGCGATGGCGGCCAGCAGCACAGCGAGGCCTACGCGGCGCTGAACCCGCAGGAGCTGGTGCCCACGCTGTGCCATGACGGGCAGGTGCTGCACCAGTCGATGGCGATCCTGGAGTACCTGGACGAGGTGTTCCCGCTGCCGTCGCTGCTGCCCGACGATGCCCCCGGGCGGGCGCGGGTGCGCGCGCTGGCGCAGCTGGTGGCCTGCGACATCCACCCGCTCAACAACCTGCGGGTGATGCAGTTCTTCAGCGACACCTGGAGCGTGCCGCAGCCCGAGCGCGACGACTGGACCCGGCACTGGATGCGGGTCGGGTTCGAAGCGATGGAGCGGCTGCTGGTCGAATCGGTGGAGACCGGCCGGTTCTGCCATGGCGACAGCCCGACCCTGGCCGACTGCTGCCTGGTGCCGCAGTTGTACAACGCGCGCCGCTTCAACCTGGACCTGGCGGCGTACCCGACGCTGGTACGGATCGACGCGGCCTGCCTGGCACTGCCGGCCTTCGACGCGGCCCGCCCGGAAAACCAGATCGACGCGGGTTGAAGCGGCCGCATCGACCGTCGGTCGATGCGGCACCCTCGGTGCATCAGAACCCGTGGGTGATCGCGGCCGGGGGGCTGTTGGCCGAGAAATCCGCGTACGGATCATGCTCGCCGCTGCCGCCTTCGGAGAGGCGGAACTTCAGCGCCAGCCCATCGCGCGAGTCGGCCGCGCGCAGCGCTTCCTCCTGCTCGATGATGCCGTTCTTGGCCATCCGGAACAGGCACTGGTCGAAGCTTTCCATGCCTTCTTCCAGCGATGCTTCCATGGCCGCCTTGATCTCGTGCACCTGGCCGCGGCGCAGCAGGTCGCGGATCATCGGGGTGTTGATCAACACCTCGGTGGCCGGCAGGCGGCGCCCGTCCTTGCCCTTCACCAGGCGCTGGGACACCACCGCACGCAGGTTCAGCGACAGGTTCATCAGCACGTTGCGGTGCGCGCTTTCCGGGAAGAAGTTGAGGATGCGCTCGATGGTCTGGTCGGCGTTGTTGGAGTGCAGCGTGGCCAGGCACAGGTGCCCGGTCTCGGCGAAGGCGATGGCCGCCTCCATCGTTTCGGCATCCAGGATTTCGCCGATCAGGATCACGTCCGGCGCTTCACGCATCGCGTTCTTCAGTGCGTTGTGGAAGGCGTGCGTATCCAGCCCCACCTCGCGCTGGTTGACGATGGACATCTTGTGCTTGTGCAGGTACTCGATCGGGTCCTCGATGGTGAGGATATGACCGGTGGTGGTGCTGTTGCGGTGGTCGATCATCGACGCCAGCGACGTGGACTTGCCCGACCCGGTCGAGCCCACCACCAGCACCAGCCCGCGCGGGGTCATGATGACGTCCTTGAGCACCTGCGGCAGGTTGAGCTCTTCGATGCTGGGGATCTTGCTGCGGATCGCACGGATCACCATGCCGACCTCGCCGCGCTGCTTGAACACGTTGACGCGGAAACGCCCGGCCTCGGCCAGGGCGATGGCCATGTTCAGCTCCAGCTCGCGCTCGAACTCGGGCACCTGGCCCTCGTCCATCAGCGAGTAGGCGATCTTCTTGACCATGCCCGGCGGCAAGCCGGTGTTCCCCAACGGGTACAGCTTGCCCTCGATCTTGATGTAGACCGGGGCGCCGGTGGTCAAGAACATGTCCGACGCGTTCTTTTCGGTCATCAGCTTCAGGAAATAGCCGATATCCATGCGAAATGTTTCCCCAACAATCGGCCGCGTGCCATTGCAAGCACGCCGCAGGCTTCCGACAATGGCCGCGCTCCTACTTCTGGCGACGGCACCCCCAATGAATAGCTTCGCACAAATACGACGTATCCCGTCGGTGGTCATGATTGTTTGCGTGATGGCGTGCACATTCGCGCTGGCAGGCGCCGCCCAGGCCCAGGACGGCGCCCTGGAACTGATGCAGGCCCGGCAGGCGGTGGACAAGGCCACCCAGGCCGATGCCGACCAGTACGCCCCGGATCTGATCGCCGTGGCCCGCCAGGGCCTGGAACAGGCCCAGCGCGCCGCCGGCGACCGCCGCGAGCGCAAGAACGCCCCGGCCCTAGCCGTTCGCGCCACCGTGGACGCCGACCTGGCCCGCGCCCGCAGCGAAGAAGCCACGGCCACCGCCCAGCTGCAGCTGCGTCGCAATGAAGTGACCCAGCTGCAACGCCAGCTCGCCACCGGGGAGAACCGTTGATGACCGTCGCGCCGAAGAAGTCCCGCACGCTGCGCGCGTCCACCCTGGTGCTGGCCGCCGGCCTGGCCCTGCCGCTGCTGGCCCAGGCCGCCGAAGACCCGGCCGTGGCCCAGCTGACCCAGCGCCTGATGGCAATCCAGGCCAATCCCGACGCCTCGCAGCTGGCCGCTTTTGAACGCCTGCAGGCCCAGCAGGCCGTGGCCGACCTGGCCAAGGCCAAGCGCCGCGACCTGGACCAGGCCCGTTACCTGGCCGAGCGCCGGGTCGAGATCGCCGAAACCAGCGTGCGCGCCGCGCTGGCCCAGCGCGAGGTGGACCAGCTCGAACGCACCCGCAGCGAGCTGCTGATCGAAGCCAGCCGGCGCGACGCCCAGCGCGCCCGGCAGGAAACCGAGCGGCTGCGCGTACAGGCGCAGATCCAGGCCGAGGAAACCGAGCGCCTGCGCCAGGCGGCAGAACAGGAGGCCCTGGCCCGCCAGGACGCCGAGACGGCGCTGACCAGCGTGGCCGGCAAGCAGACCGCTCGGCTGAGCGCGGCCCAGCAGAACGCGGCCAAGCTGGCCCGCGAGGAAGCCGAGCTGGTCTCGGGCAACAAGCTGCCGGGGTCGAAGTTCGACAGCCGCGGCGAAGTGTTCACCTTCAATGGCGATGCCTTCGCGGCTGGCAAGGGCACCCTGTCCGGCGGCGCCAAGGGCCAGGCCAAGGCCTTGGCCGAGTACCTGAACATCGGCAAGAAGGGCCGGATCCGGATCGAGGCCTACGACGCCGCCGCCGGAGTGGGC
Organism: Stenotrophomonas sp. 2619; assembly: GCF_040548725.1. Taxonomy (NCBI): domain Bacteria; kingdom Pseudomonadati; phylum Pseudomonadota; class Gammaproteobacteria; order Lysobacterales; family Lysobacteraceae; genus Stenotrophomonas; species Stenotrophomonas sp. 2619. The sequence goes on from NZ_JBEPSF010000009.1 coordinate 34,543, forward strand.
GACCAGCGCGCCCAGGCCCTGCGTGATGCCCTGGTGGCCGCCGGCGTCAGCGCCAGCCGGCTGCAGGTGGTCGGCAAGAAGGCCGCGGCGACCAAGGCCCGTTCGGCCGAGGTGATCATCGCGCCGTGAGCCCGGCACCCCGGGATCACCGCCGTGACGGCGGGGTCCCCGGCAGGGTGGAAGAGGTCGGCCCGGCGGCGGGTTAGTCGGTAGCACATGACCGTTGGTCATGACGCAACTGTCTGTTTTTGTTTAATTTTCGTTGAAGTGCGCGTTCAGCCTGAACCCCGGCTGGAGTGCGTCGAAAATTTCAAATGAAACGCTTGAAGACCCCTCCGGGCAGGCGTAGGGTCAATTGTCCGGGCCGCCTTCCGCGACCCGGACGATTGGAGGGCCGGGCCGATGAACCGAGGGCACGAACCACAGCAGTCTGCAGTCCGGGCAGTCCCGGTTGCGCATGCGGGTTCGGTCGCGGTCACCGCCAGGTGCTCCACCCAAAAGCAACGCCCCGTGCCGTCTGGCCGGGGCGTTCTTGTTTCTGCCGTACAGCGATAGGAGGTTCATCATGTTTGAAGGTCAGCCCCAGAGCGAGATCGACGCACGCCGCAAGCGTGATCCGGAATTCAAGGCACTTTACGAACGGCACCAGAAGTTGAACAAAAAGTGCATGGATGCCCAACTCGGTGTACTGCCGATAGACGATCTCACCTTGGGCCAGATGAAGCGTGAGAAGCTGCTGGCCAAGCAGAAGCTGGAACGGATGTACGACTCCCCCATGCATTGATGTAAGGTTTTGACCCAACGCCGCGGGCGGCGTCCGTCTCCTCGTCGACGGGCGCCGTTCGCGTCGCTCCCGCGTCGCGGCTGGCATCACGCCGCCGCCCACCGCCCGGCAGGCACCTTCTGATCGTCGTAACCTGACTTTCAGCGTCAACCGTCGGATAATCATCGGTCCGGCCGCATTGCGGCGCGAACGATGTGATCCGATGGCAATCCACTCCTCTGTACTCGACCTCATTGGGCACACCCCGATCGTCAAGGCCCAGCGCCTGGACACCGGTGTCTGCGAGCTCTACCTGAAGCTGGAGAGCGCCAATCCCGGAGGATCGATCAAGGACCGCATCGGCCTGTCGATGATCGAGGCCGCTGAAAAGCGCGGCGAGCTCGCCCCGGGCGCGACCCTGGTCGAGGGCACCGCCGGCAACACCGGCCTGGGCCTGGCCCTGGTAGCCCAGCAGAAGGGCTACAAGCTGATCCTGGTCGTGCCCGACAAGATGAGCCGCGAGAAGATCTTCAACCTGAAGGCAATGGGCGCCGAAGTGCGCCTGACCCGCTCGGACGTGGCCAAGGGCCACCCGGAGTACTACCAGGACATGGCCAAGCGCGTGGCCGAGGAAACCCCCGGCGCGTACTTCATCAACCAGTTCGGCAATCCGGACAACCCGGCCGCCCATGAGTTCGGCACCGGCCCGGAGATCCTGGAACAGATGGACGGCGACCTGGACGCGATCGTGTTCGGTTGCGGCAGCTCGGGCACCATGACCGGCCTGTCCCGCGCCTTCGCCAGCGCCTCGCCGAAGACCGAGCTGGTGCTGGCCGACCCGGTCGGCTCGATCCTGGCCGAGTACATCAACGACGGCGTGCTCAACGACAAGTCGGGCAGCTGGCTGGTGGAAGGCATCGGTGAAGACTTCCTGCCCTCCATCGCCGATTTCAGCCGGGTCACCAAGGCCTACGCCATCACCGACGCGGAAAGCTTCCACACCGCGCGCGAGCTGCTGGGCAAGGAAGGCATCCTCGGCGGGTCCTCCACCGGCACCCTGCTGGCGGCGGCGCTGAAGTACTGCAAGGAGCAGACCACCCCGAAGAAGGTGCTGGTGCTGGTGTGCGATACCGGCAACAAGTACCTGTCCAAGATGTACAACGACTACTGGATGCTGGACAACGGCTTCCTGGAACGCCCGCAGAGCGGCGACCTGCGCGACCTGATCCTGCGCCCGTACGGCCAGCGCGACACTGTCGTGATCGGCCCCAACGACCTGCTCACCACCGCCTACCAGCGCATGAAGCTGTATGACGTGTCGCAGCTGCCGGTGATGGACGGCGACCAGCTGGTCGGCATCGTCGATGAAAGCGACGTGCTGCTGCACGTGTACGGCGATGAAGCCCGCTTCCGCGACCCGGTGGCCACGGCCATGGTCAGCAAGCTGGACCGGCTGGATGTGAAGTCCCCGATCGAGGCGCTGCTGCCGGTGTTCGACCGTGGCCAGGTGGCCATCGTCATGGACGGCGGCACCTTCCTGGGCCTGATCACCCGCATCGACCTGCTGAACTACCTGCGCCGCCGCGTTCAGTAAGCGCCTGGCGTCGGCCGCAGCTGCTCTGAATCTGCGTTTATCCGCGTCAACGGCCGATTAAGCCGCCGCTGATAGACTTCCGCTCCTTTTGCGGGAGCCCCCACCGGGGCTCTCCTTGCTGGGAAACAACATGTCCGACCACGCTTCCTCCGGGCACGGCAACCGTGCGCTTGCCCTGGCTACCCTGGCCATCCACGGCGGACAGTCGCCGGATCCAAGCACCGGCGCGGTGATGCCGCCGATCTACGCGACCTCCACCTACGCCCAATCCAGCCCCGGTGAACACCAGGGCTTCGAGTACTCGCGCACCCACAATCCCACCCGCTTCGCCTACGAGCGCTGCGTGGCGTCCCTGGAAGGCGGCAGCCGCGGCTTCGCGTTCGCCTCGGGCATGGCCGCCAGCTCCACCGTGATGGAGCTGCTGGACGCCGGCAGCCACGTGGTGGCGATGGATGACATCTACGGCGGCACCTTCCGCCTGTTCGAGCGCGTGCGTAAGCGCACCGCCAACCTGCAGTTCAGCTTCGTCGACCTGACCGACCTGGCCGCGTTCGAGGCCTCGATCACCGCGCAGACGAAGATGGTCTGGATCGAAACCCCGACCAACCCGATGCTGAAGATCGTGGACATCGCCGCGGTGAGTGCCATCGCCAAGCGCCACGGCCTGATCGTGGTGGTGGACAACACCTTCGCCTCGCCGATGCTGCAGCGCCCGCTGGAACTGGGCGCGGACCTGGTCCTGCACTCGGCCACCAAGTACCTCAACGGGCACTCGGACATGGTCGGCGGCATGGTGGTGGTGGGCGACAACGCCGAGCTGGCCGAGCAGATGGCCTTCCTGCAGAACTCCATCGGGGGCGTGCAGGGCCCGTTCGACAGCTTCCTGGCCCTGCGTGGCCTGAAGACCCTGCCGCTGCGCATGAAGGCCCATTGCGCCAACGCGCTGGCCCTGGCCCAGTGGCTGGAAACGCACCCGGCGGTGGAAAAAGTGATCTACCCGGGCCTGACCAGCCACCCGCAGCATGAGCTGGCCACGCGCCAGATGAACGGCTACGGCGGCATTGTCTCGATCGTCCTCAAGGGTGGTTTCGCGGCGGCCAAGCGCTTCTGCGAGAAGACCGAGCTGTTCACCCTGGCCGAGTCGCTTGGCGGCGTGGAAAGCCTGGTCAACCACCCGGCGGTGATGACCCATGCCTCGATCCCGGTGGAACGCCGCGCCCAGCTGGGCATCAGCGATGCGCTGGTGCGGCTGAGCGTGGGCGTGGAAGAGCTCGGGGATCTGCAGGTCGATCTGGAAGGTGCGCTTTCGTGAGCACGCCCCGCCCCTGGCTTGCACCCGGTTCGCCGTGATGGCGGCACCTGTGCCGACGGGCAGTCGCTGGTTGCGGCTGTCGGCATGGCTGCGCAGTCAGGGGTTGGTGCGTGCCTTGTATCGCCCGCTGCCGCGGGCGTGGCGCGAAAAGGCGTCCTCGGCGATGGCCGGTAGTGTGGTGGAGCAATTGCGCTTTGCCCGTACGCCGGCCTGGTCGCAGCCCATACAGCGGGCGGCCGCCCCGACGCTCCGTCCATCGGAAGCCGGCGCGCCCGGGTTGAACGTTTTCGGCCATTTTTCGGGCGAGTTCGGTCTGGCCGAAGTGGCGCGTGCGTATGCGCGCGCCCTGGCGGGCAACGGCGTGCCCGTCGCACTGGTGGACATCGGTACACCGGGCAACGGCGCCGATCCGCACCTGGTCCACTACTACGACGCGTCCGCCCCGCACGCCGTCAACCTGGTCTGTACCAATCCGGATGATTTTTCCGAGGTGCTCGACCGCATCGGCCCCACGCGCCTGCAGGGCAAGCCCCTGCTGGCCAGCTGGTTCTGGGAGCTGGAGGCGATTCCCGAGGCGTGGCAGCCGGATATCGCGCGCGTGGATGGCATCGTCGTGGCAACGCAGTTCATCCAGGACGCCTTTGCCCGCGCGTGCAGCACGCCATTGTTCCACGTACCTGTACCGATGCACGCAGCAGTGGACAGCGGCCTGCAGCGCATGGATTTTGGACTGGAAGAGGCGCCTTTCCTGTTCCTGTACAGTTTCGACTTCAATTCGTGGATGCAGCGCAAGAATCCCGGTGCGGTGATTGCGGCCTTCCGCGCGGCATTTCCGCCCGGCGACCGCTCGGTGCGCTTGCTGCTCAAGACCAGCCATGGCCACCGGCATCCGGAGCAGCTGCAGACACTGCTGTCCCTTGCCGGCGCCGACGACCGGGTACAGGTGCGTGACGACTTGATCGCCCCTGCGCATGTGGCCGCGCTGCAGCGTTGCTGCGATGCCTATGTTTCCCTGCATCGCAGCGAAGGACTGGGGCTGGGAATGGCCGAGTGCATGGCCATCGGCAAGCCAGTGATCGCCACCGCGTGGTCGGGCAACCTGGACTTCATGACGGCGCAGAACAGCTTGCTGGTGGATGCGCAGCTGGTGCCGGTGCAGCCTGGCGACTACCCCGGAGATCCCTGCGCGCGATGGGCTGATGCCGATATCGAGCAGGCCGCTCTTGCCATGCGCCGCGTCCGCGGCGAGCCGGCCCTGGCCAGTGCGCTGGGCGCGCAGGCACGTACGGACATCCATCAGACGTTGTCATCGGCCGCATGCGCATCTGGCCTGCGCAGCGCCATCACCCACCTGCTTGAACGCACTTCCTTGCCGGGCGACCGGCATTCCCAACAAAGGGTGTCATGAAAGAACTTCTCCGTGCGGTGTGGGCTTACCGCCACTTCATCCTCTCATCGATCAAGAACGACCTGCGGTCGCGCTTCATCCGGAGCAAGCTGGGCGGGTTGTGGATGATCATCCATCCGCTGGCCCAGGTGCTTATTTTCGCGCTGATCCTGTCCGAGGTGCTGGCCGCCAAGCTGCCCGGCATCGACAACAAGTATGCCTACGCGATCTTCCTGATGGCCGGGCAGCTGTGCTGGACGCTGTTCTCCGAAACGCTGCAGAAGTGCACCAACCTGTTCATCGACAATGGCAACCTGATGAAGAAGATGGCGTTCCCGCGGCTGTGCCTGCCGTTGATCGCGGCCGGCCAGATGCTGGTCACCAACGTGCTGCTGATGGTGGCCATCTTCGGGGTGTTCGCCGCGTTGGGCCATCTGCCGGACGCGCAGGCCCTGTGGCTGCCGCCGCTGATGCTGCTGACGCTGCTGTTGTCCATGTCGGTGGGCATCCTGCTTGGCTCGCTCAATGTGTTCATGCGCGACATCGGGCAGGTGGTGCCGGTGGTCCTGCAGGCGCTGTTCTGGCTCACCCCGGTGGTCTACAGCATCAACATCCTGCCCGAGCGCGTGCAGCAGTTCTTCAAGCTCAACCCGTTGTACCCGCTGGTGGCCAGCTATCAGAACGTGCTCGTGTTCGGCAAGCCGCCGATGCTGCGCGAGCTGGCGGTGCTGACCGTCTTTACCCTGGCCGCTGCGTTGGTGGCGATGATCGTGTTCCGGCGGGCCTCGCCTGAAATGGTGGATGCACTATGAGCGGCGAACTGACACTTTCCGGCGTTGGCAAGTCCTACCGGACCTGGGGCAGCGAATGGAAGCGGGTGGCGTCGTGGTTTGGCATTCCCGCCCGTCCCACCGATGAGCATTGGGTACTCCAGGACATCGATCTGCACGTCGGTCCGGGCGAGGCCATTGGTCTGATCGGCCAGAACGGTGCAGGAAAAAGCACCCTGCTCAAGATCGTGACGGGCACCGTGCGGCCCACCGTCGGCCAGGTGGGCCGGCGCGGGCGCATTGCTGCCATCCTTGAACTGGGCATGGGGTTCAATCCCGAGCTTACCGGTCGCCAGAACGCCACCCATGCCGCTGGCCTGATGGGCTACGAGATGAGCCAGGTGCTGGAGGCGATGCCAGCGATCGAAGCGTTTGCCGAGATCGGCGACTACTTCGACCAGCCCGTCCGTACCTACTCCAGCGGCATGCAGATGCGCGTGGCCTTCAGCGTGGCCACCGCCTTCAAGCCGGACATTCTCATCGTCGACGAAGCGTTGTCGGTGGGTGATTCCTATTTCCAGCACAAGAGTTTCGATCGCATCCGGGCCTTCCGCGAGCAGGGGACGTCGATCCTGTTCGTCTCCCACGGCATGTCCGAGGTGAAGACGCTGTGCGATCGCGTGATCCTGCTCGACGCTGGTCGCGTGCTCAAGGATGGTTCGCCCGATGAAGTAGTGGACTACTACAACGCGCTGGTGGCGAAAAAGGAAAATGCCTCGCTCAACATCGAGCAGCATCGGGAAGCGGACGGCTGGATGCTGACGCGCAGCGGGACGCGCGAGGTGACCTGCAATTCGCTGGCACTGCGGGATGCGCAGGGCAATCCGATCCAGGTCGCCACGGTGGGGCAGAAGGTGGAGCTCCGCCTGGTCGCTGGCGTGCACGCGCCGGTGGACCGGCTGGTGCTGGGCTACATGGTCCGCGACAAGTATGGGCACGTGGTCTGGGGCACCAATACCTGGCATACCAAGCAGGTGGAGCACGGGCTGGTTGCCGGCGAGACGGTGGTGTTCTCTCTTCCGTTCACCTGCACGCTCGGCCCGGGTTCCTACTCTGTCTCGCCGGCCCTGGTGAGCGGGGACAACCATCTTGAAAACAACTACGAATGGGTCGACAACCTGCTGGTGTTCGACGTGGTGAATGTTGATCGGGACGTGTTCATCGGTACGACCTGGCTCGATGGCGATTTCGTCATCGAACGGGGTAAAGAACAGCATGTGCCTGCGAAGGGGGGCATCGCATGAAAGACGGCATCATTTCCTACGCGCAGAATTTCGAGGATGTGATCCTCTGGCGCGCATTGGGTCACGTGCCGGCAGGCAACTACGTGGACGTGGGTGCGCAGAGCGCCTACGAGGACTCGGTCAGCCGGGCCTTCCATGAGCAGGGCTGGAAGGGCGTGCACGTGGAGCCCATGCCGTTCTATGCGGAACAGCTTCGCAAGGAGCGGCCGGGTGACGTGGTCATGCAGGTGATGGTGGGGGCCGAAGAAGGGATCGGTGCCTTGTTTGCGATGTCCGGCACCGGGTTGAGCACCTCACGTGAAGACCTTGCCGAGGGCTACGAACGCGATGGCCGGGACGTCACCCGCGTCGTGGTGCCGGTGGTCACGCTCGATCAGGTGCTGGCGATCGTCGAAGGCGATGTCCACTGGTTGAAGATCGACGTCGAAGGTGCCGAAAAGCAGGTCCTGGAGGGCTGGCATGGTCCCTTGCGCCCGTGGGTGCTGGTGATCGAAAGCACGCGGCCCATGAGCCAGGAACAGAACTACGAGGAGTGGGACGCGCTGGTTGTCGAGAAGGGCTACCGGTTCGTGTACTTCGACGGCCTCAACCGCTTCTACGTCAGTGACGCCCATCCGGAACTGGCCGATGCATTCCAGGTCGGGCCGAACGTGTTCGACCGCTTCCGTCTGGCCGGCACCGCCACATCCACCTTTGCCGCCAAGTTGAACCTCGATGCCGCCGCCGCCCACGGCGAAGCGGCACGCAGGGGAGACGACCTGGCGCGGATTTCCGCCGAGCTGGCTCAGGTCAAGGACGCGTTGTCGAGCACTCAACAGGCCAATACGGAGTTCGAGCTGCGGATGCTGCAGCAGCGGCTGGAAGCCAGCGAGCGGCTGAAGGCGCTGCTGGCAGACCAGGCATGGGCCATGAGCCACGCCGGTCGCCTGCAGGAAGAGTTGGTGCAGGCCAAGGCGACCGCTGCCGAGGCCGTGGCCGCCGCCATCGCACAGGTCTCGGAGGAGCGCGACCTTGCGCTGTCCCAGGTGGCCAAGCTGCATGGCGATCTTACGATCATCCATAACAGCACCTCGTGGATCGTCACCGCGCCCCTGCGGGTGTTGTCGCGCATGCTGCGCGCAGTCGCCAAGGCGCCGGTGAGCCTGGCGCGGCAGGGCGTGCACGCGTTCAAGCCTGCAGTGAAACGGGTCGTCTTCGGCGTCCTTCGCCGTGCGTCGCGCTCGCCGAGGCTCAGGCGTACGGCGGGCAACGTCCTGGCGTCGATGCCGACGCTGGATGCGCGCCTGCGCGCCTGGCATGGTGCCGCCATGGGCAGGCCGACGGTGATTCATCCGGGCCCCCAGGTGATCACGGCGGTGGATTCGACGGCCCTCCGGCAACTGCTTGCTGAGCCGTTGCCGGCGGATGTTTCGGCCCAGGCAAGACAGCGTCTGCTGCGCCTGCGCCATGCAGTGGTAGGAGCGAAGGCCTAAGTGCGCATCGTAATCGACCTTCAGGGAGCGCAGTCCGGCAGTCGCTTCCGTGGCATCGGCCGCTATTCGTTGTCGCTGGCGCTGGCCATGGTGCGCAATGCGGGCAGCCATGAGATCCATGTCGTGCTCAATGGTCGCTTCGAGGACAGCATCGAGCCCATCATCAAGGCGTTCGGTGACACGCTGCCGGCGGACCGTTTCCACATCTGGCTGCCGGTGCGCACGGCCGGCCTGGTCGGTGACGATGGGGTGGATGATCACCTGCGTGAAGCCTTCCTGCAGGCGTTGAAGCCGGACATCGTGCATGTGTCCAGTCTGTTTGAAGGGCTGGGCGAACCTGCCATCACCAGCATCGGCGTTGGCAGGAGCCCGATGCGCACGGCGGTGACCCTGTTCGATCTGATCCCGTTGATCTACCGCAAGCGTTACCTGGACAACCCGGTGATGGCGCGCTGGTATCACGGCAAGATTGCGCAGATGCGACGGGCCGACCTGCTGTTGGGTATCTCCGCCTCGGCCGCGCAGGAGGCGGTGGACTACCTCGGCTTCGATGCCGACAGCGTGGTCAATATTTCTTCAGCCATCGACGAGGGCTTCCAGCGCCTGGGGGCCGATGCCCTGGACGAGGCGTCCGTCCGCGGCAGGTATGCGCTGACGCGTCCCTTTGTGATGTACACCGGCGGCATTGACCATCGCAAGAATATTGAAGGGCTGATCCGCGCGTATGCGAAGTTGCCCAGGAACGTGCGATCGGCGCATCAGCTGGCCATCGTCTGCTCCGTGCACGAGGAACCGCGACGCCTGCTGACCGCCCTCATGCGCGACTGTGGATTGCGCGAGGACGAAGTGGTGCTCACCGGATTCGTGCCGGAAGAGGACCTGGTGGCGCTGTACAACATCGCGCGGCTGTTCGTGTTCCCGTCCTGGCATGAAGGATTCGGCCTGCCCGCGCTGGAGGCGATGCAGTGTGGTGCGCCGGTTATCGGTGCGGCCACGTCCAGCCTGCCGGAGGTCATCGGCCTGGAAGAGGCCCTGTTCGACCCGTATGACGACCTGGCCATCATGCAGAAGATGGCGCAGGGCCTGACCGACGAAGCCTTCCGCGAGCGGCTGCTCGCGCACGCGCCGGTGCAGGCGCTGAAGTTCTCGTGGGATGCCAGCGCCATCAAGGCCATCGCGGCGATGGAGGCATGCTGTGAGCGTCCGCTGGCTGCTCCGCGGCCACGCCTGGCCTATGTTTCGCCGATGCCGCCGGAGCGCAGCGGGATCGCCGATTACAGTGCCGAGCTGGTGCCCGAGCTGGCGCGTTTCTATGAGATCGATGTGATCCTCACCCAGCCCGGCATCGACGACCATGCCGTGGAGGGCACGGCGCGGGTGCGTGACCTGGCGTGGTTCCAGGCCCACGGCGCCGGCTATGACCGGGTGATCTACCATTTCGGCAACTCGATGTATCACGCCCACATGGTGGAATTGCTGGAGCGGGTGCCGGGCGTGGTCGTGTTGCACGATTTCTTCCTCAGTGGCCTGTTTGCCTACCGCGAACTGGCCATGGGGATGCCTGGCACATGGAACGAGGCGTTGTACCGCTCGCATGGTTACGTGCCGATGCCGGCCAAGGCCGCCCGGCAACACGAGCAGCTCATGCAGGACTATCCCTGTAATTTCACGGTGCTGTCTGCGGCGCAGGGCGTGGTTGTCCATTCCGCCGTTTCGCGCCGGATGGCCCAGCAGTACTACCCTTGCGGTGATACGGCGTCGTGGCGTGAGGTTCCCCTCATGCGTGCGCCGGCGTTCCCCGGCACTGCCGAGCGCCGCGCTGCACGCGCAGCCCTGGGCCTGCCTGAAAACGCCTTCGTGGTCTGCAGCTTCGGCTTCATGGCGCCGTCCAAGCAGAACGCACGCCTTGTCGATGCGTGGCTGGCGTCACCGCTGGCCAAGGATGAGCGGTGCCATCTGGTTTTCGTCGGCCAGGCCGATCCGAACGACTATGGCCATGCGCTCGAGCGCAGCATCCAGTCCAGTCCGGCAGGCAAGCGTATCCACATCACCGGGTTCGCCGAGCGGGAGGATTTCCGCCGCTACCTGATGGCCGGCGACGTAGCGGTGCAGTTGCGGACTTTCTCGCGAGGCGAGACGTCGGCTGCGGTCCTTGACGCGATGAATCACGGGTTGGCCACCGTGGTCAATGCCAACGGCGCCATGGCCGACCTGCCCGACCATGCCGTCATCAAGTTGCCTGATGCGTTCGACGATGCGTCGCTGCAGGACGCACTGGTCACGCTCTACCGGGATGACACGCTGCGCGCACGCCTGTCGGCCGACGGCCGGGCGTTCATGCTCGACTTCCACGGGCCGCGTCGATGCGCAGAGGCGTACCACGAGGCCATCGAAGCGTTTCATGGCGCTGCCGAAGCGTCACCGCAGGCGTTGGTTACCTCGCTCGGTCGCTATCTGGCCCACGGGGGCGGGATGGTGGATGAAGCCGCGCTGGGCCAGGCCATGGCGTGGAGTTTCCCGGCGGCTTCGTCGTGTCCCCAGGCATTGGTGGACATCGATGCGTTGAGCGTGGCCGGCAGCGAGAAGGCGCTGGAGCGACTGCGGGTGCTGCTGCTGGCGCCGCCGCCGGGCTGGCGGATCGAGCCGGTGAGCTGCCGCGGTGACGGCGTCTACCGATATGCGCGCAAGGCAACGCTCGCGCTGCTGGGCTGTCCTGACGACATGCTTGCCGACGATCCAGTGGACGCAGCACCGGGTGACCTGCTGCTTGGCCTACCCGACGCGCAGGCGGTGGACAGTGTGGCGCGCCGCAATCTGCGCTGGGCGGGCGTGCAGGAGGCGAACTGGGATGACTGGGCACCGAGGATGCACGCTGGATAACGTGCTCGACCACCGTAGTGCGACGGCAACCGGGCCGGCGCTGCAACCGCGGACACTGGCAGGGCGGGCCGGTGCTGCAGGCTGTGATGGGCGTGTCGCGGGGAATGTGAATACCCGTGGCAGAATATCCCGCTTCAGCCTACTGCCAAGCTCGCTGGGGGTCCGGGCGCGCGGCTTCGCTGCGCAGCCACCCGGCGCGTAGAGAACGTCGCTCCCGTTTGCTGCCGGATCTGCAGCAGGGACGACCTGCCAAAACCGTATCAATCATTGAAGAAGAAAACACATCATGAAGAAGGCAATCATCACGGGTATCACGGGTCAGGACGGTGCTTACCTGACCGAACTGCTGCTTGAGAAGGGCTACGAGGTCCATGGCACGTACCGTCGCACCAGCTCGGTGAACTTCTGGCGCCTGGACGAAGTGGGCGTGCTCAACCACCCGAACCTGCATCTGGTCGAGTACGACCTCACCGACCTGGGCACCACCATCTCGATGGTGCAGAAGATCCAGCCGGACGAAATCTACAACCTGGCCGCGCAGAGCTTCGTGGGCGTGAGCTTCGAGCAGCCCACCACCACCGCACAGATCACCGGCGTAGGCGCGCTCCACCTGCTGGAGGCGATCCGCCTGATCAATCCGAAGATCCGCTTCTACCAGGCGTCGACCTCGGAAATGTTCGGCAAGGTGCAGGCCATCCCGCAGATCGAAGAGACGCCGTTCTACCCGCGCAGCCCGTATGGCGTGGCCAAGCTCTACGCGCACTGGATCACGGTGAATTACCGCGAAAGCTACGACATCTTCGGTTCCAGCGGCATCCTGTTCAACCACGAAAGCCCGCTGCGCGGACGTGAATTCGTGACCCGCAAGATCACCGACTCGGTGGCCAAGATCAAGCTGGGCCAGCTGGACTGCCTGGAGCTGGGCAACCTGGACGCCAAGCGCGACTGGGGCTTTGCCAAGGAATACGTGGAGGGCATGTGGCGCATGCTGCAGGTCGACCAGCCCGACACCTTCGTCCTGGCAACCAACCGCACCGAAACCGTGCGTGACTTCGTGCAGATGGCCTTCAAGGGCGCGGGCATCGATGTTGAGTTCCGTGGCAAGGACCAGGACGAAACCGCAGTCGATACGGCCAGCGGGAAGACGGTGATGCGCATCAATGCGAAGTTCCACCGCCCGGCCGAAGTCGACCTGCTGATCGGCAATCCGGAGAAGGCCGCGCGCGTGCTGGGCTGGAAGCCGACGACTACTCTGGAACAGCTGTGCCAGATGATGGTCGAGGCGGACCTGAAGAGGAACGAACGTGGTTTCTCCTTCTGAGATCACCGGTAAGCGTGTCCTGATCACGGGGGCGTCCGGCTTCACCGGACGCTACGTGATCGAGCGGCTGCAGGCCGATGGGTACGAGGTGGTGACCCTGGGGTCGCACTCGGGCCCGTCGGCCACCGCGTCGGTGGATCTGCTCGATCGCGCAGCGCTCCAGGCCGCCCTTCAGGCGCTGCAGCCGGCGTATGTCATCCACCTGGCGGCGATCTCTTTTGTCGCCCATGGGGATGCCGATGAAATCTACCGGGTCAACATCGTAGGCACGCGCAACCTGCTCGAGGCCCTTGCCGGGTTGCCGACGCCGCCGGCGCATGTGCTGCTGGCCAGCAGCGCGAACGTGTATGGCAACGTGGGCGGTGTCCTCGGCGAAGACGCGCCGTTGTCGCCGCAGAATGACTATGCCGTCAGCAAGATGGCCATGGAGGCGATGGCGTCGCTGTGGAAGGACCGGCTGCCTATCACCGTGGTCAGGCCGTTCAACTACACCGGGGTAGGGCAGTCCGAACGGTTCCTGATTCCCAAGATCGTGGGGCATTTCAAGCGCCGCGCGCCGGTGATCGAGCTGGGCAACATCGACGTGTCGCGCGATTTCTACGATGTGCGCTGGGTTGCCGAGTTGTACGCGCGGTTGCTCGCCACGCCCGGCGTGGGCGAGGTGTACAACATCTGCTCCGGCGTGGAGTGGTCGCTGCAGCAGGTGATCGAAACGCTCAACGCACTCTCCGGCTACACGATCGAGGTGCGGGTGAACCCCGCGTTTGTGCGCGGCAACGAAGTCAAATCGCTGCGTGGCTCCAACGACAAGGTGTTGGCCAAGGTCGGTGAGATGCCTGCGTTCGACTTCGCCTCCACCCTCTCCTGGATGTACGGAAGCACCCCGTGAGCCGATCTCCATTGAACGTTGCCCCCGCCCAGCAACGCGGTTGGCCGGACGCCCTCGTGCGGGCCGGGCAGTTCCTGTGCGATGACCGCCGCCGCACCCTGCTGGCGGCCTTCCTGCTGGCGGTCAATTTCGTCCTGCTGGTGGTGTTTCTCTTCGTCAGCTACAAGGGCATCTTCCACTCCGATTCGGCGGTCCGGGTACTGCTGGCGCAGGAGATGCACGACACCGGCCGGTTCTTCCCGGCGGGCTGGAACTATGTCAACAAGGATCTGATGATCCTGTTCGCCCAGCTCGGCGTGTGGCCGCTTCAGTTCTTCTATGAAGGCAGCTACACGCTTTATGCGGTGACCGGCGTTGCAGTGGCCGTGCTGATTTTGGGCAGCGTCTGGTGGTTTACCGGGCTGCTCGGCGGTAGTACCTGGCAGCGTGTGCTGGCGCTGGCTGTCCTGGCCGGCGGGGTTTCGGCGGGAATCGAGGAAGATATCTTCGGCCAGGCGGCGTACGGCATCCTGCTGATGCTCAGCTGCCTGATCACGGTGCTCACCTGGAAGTCGATGACGGCCCTGCCGCAGCGACGTCCGCTGTGGTGGGCATTATTGTTCGTACTGGTTGTCCTGTGTACGTGGAGCAATCCGCAACGCGCCGCAGCCACTTATCTGCTGCCGCTGTATTGCGGCCTGGCCGCCTATCTGTGGGGCGAGGACTGGAAGCCGCGGCTGCGGGCGTCTGTGCCGGTCGTGGCCGCCACTGTGCTCGGGTTCGTCATTGGTGCCGGTCTCAGCGTATGGACGCTGACGCAGGTCAACAACAATGCGGGCGTGGGCGCAGCCCATTGGCTCGATTTCAATGCGATGGCCACCAACATCGTGCATACCGCCCACGGCCTGGTGGCCCTGCTGGGCGGCGTGCCGGCTGGTGGCGGTAATGTCATCAGCGCGCCGGGCATTTACGCGGCGCTGCGGCTGCTTGCCGCCGTGATCCTGCTGGTGCTGATGGGGGGCAAGGTCGTTTCGCTGTGCCGAAGTGCCAGCCCGCAGGCACGCTTCGTGGGCGGGATGGTGGCAGGTTTGGCCGCGTGTTTCCTGTTCCTGCACGTCACCACCACGGTGGCCGACATGAACGATCCGGTCAGCGTGGCTCGCTATCTGGCACCGGCGACCACGCTGGCGCTGCTGCTGGTGATCTGCTCCCCGCTTCAGAGCGCGTCCCGCCTGGGGGCAGTGCTCGTGGTGGGACTCAGCCTGCTGTTGGCCACCAACAGCGTGGTGCGTTTCAACCCGGGCTCGATGATCCATCCTGCCTGGCAGAACCCGCAGCGTGATGCGTTGCTGGCCGAGTTGAAGGCCATGGGGCTGCAGTATGGGTACGCCACCTATTGGAATGCCGGTGCTCTCACTGTCCTGAGCGGCGGCGACGTCAAGATCCGGCAGGTCGAGGTCTTCAATGGTCTGCCGGTTCCGATGCGTCACCTCTCGTCGGACCATTGGTACGAGCCGGAAGCCTGGCAGGGCGAGACGTTCCTGCTGCTGACCGACACCGAAGCGGCGTCGATCAACTGGGGGACGCTGACCCACTATGCCGGCCAGCCGATCCGGCAGGCCAGGATCGGTGACAAGCAGGTGTTCGTGTTCAAGCAGAACCTGGCCCTGGATGTCCCCGGCTGGAGTGCGGTGCTGCGCAAGCCGCTGCGGATCAACGCAGGGCCGGACGGGTCGAAAACGGTCGGGCGCTGGGTGGACTCCGCCCAGTCGCTGAAGGCCATGCCCGGGGAGTCCGGCTACCTTCAGTTCGGCCCCTACGTGTTGCTTGGCCGCGGACGCTACAGCGTCACGTTCGATGTCGCCGGCCAGGCAGATCCTGCACAGCAGGTGG
Organism: Stenotrophomonas sp. 2619; assembly: GCF_040548725.1. NCBI lineage: Bacteria > Pseudomonadati > Pseudomonadota > Gammaproteobacteria > Lysobacterales > Lysobacteraceae > Stenotrophomonas > Stenotrophomonas sp. 2619. The sequence continues at coordinate 50,107 of NZ_JBEPSF010000009.1, forward strand.
TCGCGGTCGTGGATGTGGTCGCCGCAGGCGGGGCGCAGGTGCTGGGCGTGGCGGAGGTGCACGGCGACGGTACCGCCCAGCACACCATCGAGTTCAGCCTGGACAAGCCCGTGGCCACCCTGGAGATGCGCGTGGTTGCCAACGGCACCGGCGAGGTCACCTACAAGGGCGTGACACTGTCAGCGCGTTGAGCACGCGCCGGCCGCCAGCGCCCGCCGGGGCGCTGGCGCGGGGTCTGATTCACTTGGACGAGAGCGTGAGTCCTTTGTACGCCACCTCGCCGCTGCCCGTTGCCATGACCCGTAGTTCCAGATCGGTGACCGGCTGATCCAGGCGGAACTGGATCGTATGCGTGGCCTGGCCGTCCGCCCGAACCTCCGCAGAGCGGAGAATGCCGGTGCCGCCCGAAACCGATACGTCCACAACGGCAATCACCTGCCCCGTCGGCTCGCTGCTGCCGGTGACGTCATAGGTCACCTGATAGGTACCGCGACGCAGTGGACGGTACGGGCCGTATTGGAGGAACCCGGATTCGCCCACGCGTGTCCGGAGCGCGCCTTCTGCATCGACCCACCGGCCGACCATTTTCGCGCTGTCAGGCGCGGCCGACAGGCGGAACGGCGCATTCAGTGCATTGCTCCAGTTGGGCAGGTCCCGCGCGATGTTGTTCTTGAAGACGAACAGGTGCAGGTTGCCGACGCGCGTTTCGCGGATCGGCGCCCCTGCATGGCGGGTCATGGCGCTCCAGTCCATCGCGGCCATGTCGCTGTCATTGAGCAACAGGAAGGTCTCGCCTTGCCACGCCTCCGGTTCGTACCAGCGATCGGATGACAGGTGGCGCATGGGTAGGGGCAGGCCACCGGAAATGATGATCTGGCGGATCCGGATCTCGCTGCCGCTCAGGACGGTCATCGACCCGGCGTTCCAGTAGTTGGCATAGCCGTAGTGCAGCCCCAGCGTCTTCAGCTCGGCGACCAGCGCTTCGCGTTGTGGATTCTGCCAGCCCGGATTGATCAGCGACCCGGGATTGGAGGACACCACACTGCTGGTGGCCAGCAGCAGGCTCATGCCCACCACCAGCAGCGACCGGAGCGGCGTGGCGGTATCGAGCGGCGAGCAGACCACCGCCATCACCCCGAGGACAACCATCGGGGTCAGGTAACGTGCCGCGCTGACCGGGTCATTGATGTCGGGAATGGTGGTCGTGGCCTGCAGAAACAGGAAGCACAGTGAGAGGCCCGCCAGCAGCCCCCCCACGAAACGCGTGCGATCGTTGGGGCCTGCGCACATCACCACGATTCTTCGCCCGATCATCACCAGAAGCACCAGGGCGGCCAGCAGCCTCACCGCGGCGTACAGGCCGACCGCAGTGGTCACGCTGCCACCGCCGACCGGTACGCCGCCCAGCAGGCCCATCAGCGCATGCCCGGTGTGCACCACGTTGGCGGCCATTCCGTCAAAGCTCAGCCAGCGTGCGGCCCCCGCGCCGGCATTGTTGTTCACTCGGGTCAGCGTCAGCACGCTCAGAACCGCGCCTGCCGCGAAGCCACCCAGGGCCGATACAACGACTGGCACGCAGCGATGCAGGCGTGGCTTCCACTCCCCGCCCCAGGCGTAGGCGGCCAGTCCACAGAACAGCGGCAGCAGGTAGGACGCGGCCGACCGCTGCGGGTTGCTCCAGGTGACCAGGGTCACCAGCCCGAAGAGCAGGGCGCACCACAAAGCGCGCCGCGGCATCGCGCGGCTCATGACCTTCCAGGCGAGCACCGTGACCAGGCAGGTGAACATCACCACCGCGCCGTAGGCGGCCTGTCCGAACACATCCTCCGCGACGCCGCCTGAGATGCCGCCGGCCAGCACCGCCACTGCCAGCACCCTCTGCCAGGGTCTGCCGTCCAGCAGCCCGGTGAACCAGCCCGCGCTGGCCAGAATGAGCAGGGCCACCACGCTGCTGGAGATCGCATAAAGCGTGTAGCTGTTGTCGAAGAAGAACAGCAGGGGAAAGATGCCCAGCTGGCCGAACAGGACCATCAGGTCTTTGTTGACGTAGTTCCAGCCCGGCGGGAAGAAACGCGCCGTATCGTGCATTTCCTGCGCGAGCAGGTTCTTGACGGCCGAATCGGAGTGGAAGATCCCTTTGTAGCTGATGAACAGGTAGGCGATCAGCAGGACCACATTGATCACCAGCAGCACCGATGCCAGTACGGTACGCCCGCGCTCACGGCTCAGGAAGCCGGCCACGCCGGCGCGCCAGCGCGCTTTCCCCCGCACATGCGGTACCGCACTCGAGTGCATCGATGCTCTGCTCACAGGTCGATTCCGCAGGAAGAACCACGTTTGGTCTCTACCGGGTCTCACCCAACCCGGGCATCATCTGGCAGTGCGTTTCTTGCTCAGGTTGCTCTGTGTCGCCGCGCTTCCCCGCGCGGCGCTGTTGCACGATGCCGCCGTCAGCCCCCCGTGGCTGATGCGCGCCCAGGCATCGTTCGCCCTCAGGCCCGGCACTCCATCACGCAATGCGTGTACGGAACGTAGATCATGTCGTGGCGAACGGTGACTTTGACGTCCTGGAATGCCTTCTCCGCCAATGCGCGGTAGGCGTCCGGCGTGCGGATGTTCTGGCCGCGGTCGCGCAGGATCAGGTTGCGTGCCAGGGAGGACTGGTCGTCCACCAGCGTGCCATCCATGGTGACCAGGTGGCCACCGGGCTTGAGCTTGCTGCGCGCCGACTGCATCAGCTTCACCACGATATCGTCGTCCAGATGGTGCAGGATGCCGACTGCAAGGACCACGTCGGCCAGCTCGTCGCCATCCTGTGGCTGGTAGTCGGCAATGTCCATGCAGTGGAACGTGGCGCGGTTGCCGAAGCGGCGGTTGGCCGATTCGATGTAAAGCGGGGACAGGTCGAAGCCGTGGTACCCGGCTCCTTTGGGCAGGTGGGGGACGATCTCGCCGGTCCCGCACCCGATATCCAGGATGGTCGCGTTGGGCCCCGGTCGCGCATGGTCGTTGAGCAGGCGTTTACGTGCCTTCTGTGCACCCAGGATGTTCTGCAGCAGATCGTAGGCCCACGGGGCCGAGAGAATTGCGTGAAGGCCGGTCGTCTTCTGGGCCATGGCTAACCTCTCGAGGTACGGGGTGGGGGGAGGCCGGAATGACCATCCTGGCTGCTGATAGTCCTGCAGTTGCAGCTGGCCAGCAAGTGCGACTGCGACATGCCAGGCCGATGCACGCCCAGCAGAGGCAAAAAACCCCGCCGAAGCGGGGTCTTGAGCGCCTTGCAGGTACCTGCGCGCGTGCTCAGGCCCGGCCGTAGCTGTCCTCGAAGCGCACGATGTCGTCCTCGCCCAGATAACTGCCCGACTGCACTTCGATCAGCTCCAACGGCAGCTTGCCCGGGTTCTTCAGGCGATGGGTGACGCCCAGCGGGATGTAGGTGCTCTGGTTTTCGGTCAGCAGGATGACCTCCTCGCCACGGGTCACCTCGGCAGTGCCGCTGACGACGATCCAGTGCTCGGCACGGTGGTGGTGCATCTGCAGGCTGAGCGTGGCACCCGGCTTGACAGTGATGCGCTTGACCTGGAAACGGCTGCCGTTGTCGATTGAGTCGTAGGCGCCCCACGGGCGGTAGACCTTGCGGTGCGCGGCCGCTTCGCTGCGGCCGTCGCGCTTGATCCGGGCCACGATTTCCTTCACGTCCTGCACGCGGTCCTTGTGGCCCACGAACACCGCATCATCGGTTTCCACCACCACCACGTCATCCAGCCCGACCATGGCGATCAGGCGGCTGCCGTAGGCATAGCTGTTGCGGCAATCGACCGCGATCACATCGCCGTGGCAGGCATTGCCCGAGGCATCCTTGTCCGACACTTCCCACAGCGCCGACCAGGAGCCCACGTCGTTCCAGCCGGCATCCAGCGGCACCACGGCCGCATCGGCGGTCTTTTCCATCACCGCGTAATCGATCGAATCGTTCGGGCTGGCGGCGAAGGCGTCGGCATCCAGGCGGATGAAGTCGCTGTCGCGCGACGCCTTGTCCAGCGCGGCACGGCTGGCGGCCAGGATCGCCGGCTGCAGGGCTTCCAGCTCGGCCAGGTAACGCGAGGCCTTGAACAGGAACATGCCGCTGTTCCAGAAGTACTCGCCGGACCGCACGTACTGTTCGGCGGTTTCCAGGTTCGGCTTCTCGACGAAGCGCTCGACCGCGCGCACGCCCTGGCCGGCCGCAGCTTTGATATAGCCGTAGCCGGTTTCCGGTGCGGTCGGCACGATGCCGAAGGTGACCAGCTTGCCGGTCTGCGCGGCCGCCGCGGCCTGCCGGACTGCTTCGTGGAACGCCTTTTCATCGCGTACCACGTGGTCCGACGGCAACACCAGCAGCAGCGCGTCGTCGCCGTTGGCCAGCGCCTGAAGCGCAGCAATGGCGATCGCCGGGGCGGTGTTGCGGCCAATCGGTTCGAGGATCAGCGCCTGCGGCGTGACGTTGCACTCGCGCAGCTGCTCGGCGGCCATGAAACGATGTTCCTGGTTGGCTACCACGATCGGCGCGGCACCCGCGATCTGCGCAACGCGCTTCCACGTGGCCTGGAGCATGGTGTCCTCTCCGACCAGCGGCAGGAACTGCTTCGGATAGGCCTCGCGCGAGACGGGCCACAGGCGGGTGCCGGAACCACCGGAAAGGATGACGGGAACGATGGGCAACATGGATGCGTCCTGGATCAGTGTTGGGCCGCGCTGCCGCCGATCAGGGCGGTCAGTTCGTCGGTGCGGGCGCGCAGCAGGGCGGCGTCACCACGGGTCTCCACGTTCAAGCGGAGCAGGGGTTCGGTGTTGGAGCTGCGCAGGTTGAAGCGCCAATCCTTGAACTCGGCGCTGACCCCGTCGGTGTAATCCAGGGTGGGCTGCTCGCTGGCGTAATGCGCCATCACGCGGGCAACGGTGGCCTTGGCATCGTCGACGCGGAAATTGATCTCGCCGCTGCACGGGAATGCCTGCATGCGGTCGGCGACCAGATCGCCCAGCGACGTGCCAGTCTGCGACACCAGCTCGGCGATCAGCAGCCACGGAATCATGCCCGAATCGCAGTAGGCGAATGCGCGGAAGTAATGGTGCGCGCTCATCTCGCCACCGTAGATGGCGTCTTCGGCGCGCATGCGCTCCTTGATGAACGCATGGCCGGTCTTGCTCATGATCGGCACGCCACCGGCCTGCTGCACCATTTCCACGGTGTTCCAGGTCAGGCGCGGGTCGTGGATGATCTTGCCACCCGGGTGGCGCTTGAGCAGCGCGGTGGCCAGCAGGCCCACCAGGTAGTAGCCCTCGATGAAGTCGCCCTGCGCATCGAAGAAGAAGCACCGGTCGAAATCGCCGTCCCAGGCAATGCCGAAATCGGCGCCATGCTCGCGCACGGCAGTGGCGGTGGCGGCACGGTTTTCCGGCAGCAGCGGGTTGGGGATGCCGTTGGGGAAGCTACCATCGGGCTCATGCTGGATGCGGATGAACTCGAAGGGCAGGTGCGGCGCAAGCTGGTCGATCACCAGGCCGGCCCCACCGTTGCCGGCGTTGACCACGATCTTCAGCGGCTTCAGCACGCTGCGATCCACATAGCCCAACAGGTGCTCGATGTAGGCGCTCTTGTCGGTGTCCTGGCGCAACTGGCCGTTGCCGTCGGCCGGCAGTGCGGTGTCGGCGGCGGCGTAGTCACGCACGTCGAACAGCCCGGTGTCGCCACTGATCGGGCGCGATTGCTCGCGCACCAGCTTCATGCCGTTGTAGTCCATCGGGTTGTGGCTGGCGGTCACCATCACGCCGCCGGCGGCCTGCCGGTGGAAGGTCTGGAAATAGACTTCCTCGGTGCCGCACAGCCCGATGTCGATGATGTCGCGGCCAGAGGCACGGAAGCCCTCGGCCAGCGCCTGGTGCAGCTCGGGGCTGCTCAAGCGGATGTCGTAGCCCAATACCACCGGGCCCGGGCCCAGCAGCGTGGCGGTTCCTGCACCAATGCGCTTGGCCAGCGGCGGGTTGAGTTCTTCGGGCACCCGGCCACGGATGTCATAGGCCTTGAAGCAGGGAAGCGTCATCAAAGAAGTCCTTTTGGGGGTGACCATCGATTATAGCGACACGGTCCGTAAGGGCGCGTCAGCCTGCCCGGCCCGCGTACTCGCCAGTATTCAGCTTGCGTGCTGCCTGCGCCCCGGCACCGAAAGGCGCGGGCAGCAGGCTGTTCCACCCGCCCTGGACCGGGTCAGGCCAGGGCGGCGCGCAGCGCCTCGTCGGCATGCTGCAGGATCGTGTCCATCTGCTGTTCCACGCCCACCCACAGCGGCAGGCGCACCAGGCGCGCGCTGATGTCGTCGGTAACCGGCATGGCCGAACCGCAGCGGCCATGTTCCAGCCCGGCCGGGGACGAATGCAGCGGGATGTAATGGAAAACGCTCTGCACACCGCGCGCTTTCAGCTCTGCGATGAAGCGGGTGCGCACCTCCAGCGAGGGAAGCAGCAGGTAGTACATGTGCGCATTGTGCGTGCAGTCGGCCGGTACGCTTGGACGCTGCACGGTGCCGGCGCGTTCATGCGCCTCGGCCCAGGCATGGTATCGGTCCCAGATGGCCAGGCGCTGGTCGGTGATCTGCCGGGCCGCATCCATCTGCGCGGTCAGGAACGCCGCGGTGATCTCACCGGGCAGGAACGATGAGCCCACGTCTACCCAGGTGTACTTGTCGACCTGGCCGCGGAAGAAACGGCTGCGGTTGGTGCCCTTCTCACGGATGATTTCAGCGCGTTCGGCGTAGGTGCTGTCGCGGCAGAGCAGGGCGCCGCCTTCGCCGGAAATGATGTTCTTGGTTTCATGGAAGCTGAGCGCGCCCAGCTCGCCGATGGTACCCAGCGGGCGTCCTTTGTAGGTGGACATGATGGCTTGCGCCGCGTCTTCCACGACCACCAGGCCATGCCGCGCGGCGATGTCCATGATCGTGTCCATCTCGCAGGCCACGCCCGCGTAATGCACCACGCAGATGGCCTTGGTACGCGGGGTGATCGCCGCCTCGATCAGCTGTTCGTCGAGGTTCAACGTGTCGGCACGGATGTCGACGAACACCGGAATGGCGCCACGCAGCGCGAAGGCATTGGCCGTGGAAACGAAGGTATAGGACGGCATGATGACCTCGTCGCCCTCCTCCAGGTCCAGCAGCAGCGCCGCCATTTCCAGGGCCGAGGTGCAGCTGTGGGTCAGCAGGGCGCGGGCCGCACCGGTGTTCTGCTCAAGCCATGCGTGGCAGCGTTTGGTGAACGGGCCGTCTCCGGACAGATGGCCGTTGGCATGTGCCTGGGCAATGTGCTCCAGTTCGCTGCCCGTCATGAATGGTTTGTTGAATGGAATCACGATGGCTCTCAGGGCAGGTGTCGGGGCGGGTCAGGCGACGGATCGGGACAGGACGACCACGCCCAGCATGATAATCAGCGTACCGGCGATCTTGTAGGCATCCAGTTGTTCGCGGAAGAGCACTGCGGCGAACAGGGCGACAATGAAGAAATTGATCGCCATGTACGGGTAGGCGCGGCTGAGCGGCATCCGGCTCAAGGCGGCCATCCAGCACAGCGACGCGCCAAAGGCGGCCACGAAGGCCGAGATAACCCACGGCTTCAGCAGCAACTGCAGCAGGTTCAGGGGTTGGATCGGGCTGGCCAGAAGGTGGCCGTGCACTCCCACCTGCCACTTCAGGACAAGTTGTCCGTAAGCAGTCAGCAGGATGGTCATGCCGATGAATACATAGCTCATGCAGAAAGGCGCCTGGAAAATAAGGGCGGCAGGCAGGTCCCGACGTCGGGACCTGCCTGCGGAAAGAGGGGCATCATGGCCGGCGCAAGGCGCTCGATCGCGCCAACCTGCGGTCCAGATGGTAGGTGTCCAGTGCAGCGTACAGCCGGAGGCCGGCCTTGGCCCACTGTCGCTGTACGCCGTAGTTCCAGACCTGGGTCGAGATGATCAGGCGCTGCAGCGCCTGTTGCCCGTAATGGTGCACCAGGTGGCCGAGCAGGCGCCCATAATGGCCGCGGCGCTCGAAATCCGGGTGGACTGCATTGAGAACGATGTCGATGGTGTCGCCATGCCGGTCACAGGTGGCGAACCCGGCAATGGCGCCGCCGTCGGTGACCACCCAGGTGGCGGCGCGGTCGGGGGTGTTGTCCAGCCGGCTCTGGGCCCACTCGACGTATCCGGCGTGCACCTTGTCCTGCGGCAACAGGGGGTTGGCGGCGTAGTGGGCGCGGTAGCCCTGGAAACTGGCCGTGGCGATCAGGGCGATCGCGTCACGGTCGGCGGCCGTGGCGATACGGACGTTGGGGGCCGATTCGCCCGATCCGGCGGCCAGTGGCATGCCGTGGTAGACCAGCGTGTCGGCATGGATGACGAATTCACCCTGTTGCTGCAGCGCGGTGGCGATGTCCGAGCGTCCTGCGGCGGTGCGCAGGATGATCAGGTCGGCCGCCGAGCGTGCGACCGCCTCGACGATGGTGGACACGGCGGTGTCCTCGTCGAACGCAGCGCGCTCGACCAGGATGCCGAAACGGGCCGAATCCAAGGCGGCCGGTACGAGGCCGGAGACGGCAGTCATGCCGCGTCCTTCCAGGTGTCCTGCCAGACAATGAACGCCGGCCGCTGCTTGGTTTCGTAGTGGATGCGGCCCAGATAAAGCCCGACCACGCCCAGGCTGGCCATGATGAAGCTGCCCACCAGCCAGACCGAGGCGAGGATGCTGGTGAAGCCGGCCACCTGGATGTCGCCGGCCAGGTAGCGGAGCATCGCGAACAGCGCGATGCACACGCCCACCGAGGCCAGTGCGAACGCCAGGGACATGACCAGCCGCAGCGGCTTGTCCGAGAAGGACAGCACGATCCGGGTGGCCATCTGGATCAGCTTGCGCAGGCTGTAGCTGCTCTGGCCTTCGGTACGCCGTCCGTGTGACACCGGGATGGCGCGCGTACGGAAACCTGTCCAACGTGCCATCAGAGGCAGGAACCGGTCCATCTCGGGCATGCCGTTCATCGCATCGACGACCTTTCGGCTGTAGGCCCCGAAGTTGGCCGTCGAGGCGTCATAGCGGGTATCGGTGAGCCAGCCCAGCGTGCGGTAGAACAGGCGCGAACCAGAGCGTTTGAGCCAACTGTCCTGGCGTTCGACGCGCTGGCCGAGCACGATCTCGTGCTCGCCGTCCAGGCCCGCCAGCAGTGCGGGAATCTCTTCCGGAACGTCCTGTAGATCGCAGTCCATGACCACCACCGTCGCCCCGCGCGCGCGGGACAACCCGGCGCTGATGGCGGCGTGCTGGCCGAAATTGCGCGACAGCCTGAGCCCACGCACGGCGTCCGATCGCGAACTGATCTCGCAGATGCGGCGCCACGCGTTGTCCGGGCTGTCATCGTCAACCAGAATCAGCTCGTGGCTCAGGCCCGCACCGGACAGGCTGGCGCCTACCCGGTCGGCAAGATCCTCCAGACAACTGGCGCACCCGTACACAGGCACGACCACCGACACGTCGGGGGGCGTGCCTGGAAGGCCACTCACCGCGGTTTCATCGCAGCCGATCACGGCAGGCACCTATCTGGAGGGAGCGGACAGTGTGGATCAAAGCGCCGCTTCCAGCTCCGGCAGCAGCGTGAACAGGTCGCCCACCAGGCCGATGTCGGCGATCTCGAAGATCGGCGAATCCGGGTCCTTGTTGATGGCCACGATGGTGCCGGCATCCTTGATCCCGGTCAGGTGCTGGATGGCGCCGCTGATGCCGACCGCCACGTACAGCTCCGGCGAGATGATCTTGCCGGTCTGGCCCACCTGCAGGTCGCTGGGCACGTAGCCGGCGTCCACGGCGGCGCGCGAGGCACCCACGGCGGCGCCGAGCTTGTCGGCCAGCTGGAAGATCACCTTGAAGTTCTCTTCCGAGCCCACGCCACGGCCACCGGAGACCACGCGCTTGGCGCTCTGCAGGTCCGGGCGGTCGGTGGCACCGGCGGCCAGGCCGATGAAGCGGGTGTGCGACGGCAGGGCCGCCTCCACGCTCGCCGCTTCAACCGCGGCGCTGCCGCCCTTGGCCGCTTCCGGCCAGGACGCGGCACGCACGGTGGCGACCACGATCTGGTCGGCCGGGACGTCCACGGTGATGATGGCGTTGCCGGCGTAGATCGGGCGCTTGAAGCTGTGGCTGCCTTCGACGGTCATCAGGTCCGACACCTGGTTGACGCCGAGCAGGGCCGCCACGCACGGCATCAGGTCCTTGCCGAAGGTGGTCGACGGGCCGAACACGTGGGTATAGCCGGTGGCCAGCGCGGCGATCTGCGGCGCCAGTACCTGGGCCAGCGCCTGCGCGTTGGCCGGGTTGGCCACGGTCAGCACCTTGGCCACGCCCGCCAGCTGGGCGGCGTCGGCGGCCACGGCGGCCGGGTCGGCGGCCAGCACCAGCACGTCGATGCTGGCACCGCTGATGGCGGCGGCAGCGCTGACGGTCTTGGCGGTGGCGGCATTGAGCTTGCCGTCATGGTGTTCGGCAACAACGAGGATCTTGGTCATTACAGCAACCCCTTCTGCTTGAGTGCGGCGACCAGTTCGGCCGCGTCCTTGACCATCACGCCCTTGCTGCGCTTGACCGGCGCGGCGTACTGGGTGGTCTTGAAGGTATCGGCCGCCTCTACGCCGAGGTCGGCCAGCTGCAGGGTCTCCAGCGGCTTGGCCTTGGCCTTCATGATGTCGGGCAGCTTGATGAAGCGCGGCTCGTTCAGGCGCAGGTCGGTGGTGACCACCGCCGGCAGGTCCACTTCCAGGGTTTCCAGGCCGGCGTCGACTTCACGGGTGACCGTGGCCTTGCCGTCGGCGATGTCCAGCTTGCTGGCGAAGGTCGCCTGCGGGCGGCCCCACAGCGTGGCCAGCATCTGGCCGGTCTGGTTGGCATCGTCGTCGATGGCCTGCTTGCCCAGGATCACCAGGTCCGGCTGTTCCTTCTCGACCAGCTTGAGCAGGGTGCGCGCGGCGGTGAGCGGCTGGATGGCCTGGTCGGTGACTACGTGGATGGCGCGGTTGGCGCCCATGGCCAGGCCGTTGCGCAGGTGTGCCTGGGCGTCGGCCGGGGCGATGGTGGCCACCACGACTTCGGTGGCGATGCCCTTGTCACGCAGGCGCAGGGCTTCTTCCAGCGCGATTTCGTCAAAGGGGTTGGGCGACAGCTTGACGCCGTCGGTGACCACGCCGGAACCGTCCGGCTTGACCTGAATGCGGACGTTGTAGTCCACCACGCGCTTGTACGCGACGAGGATTTTCATCTGCTGCTCGATCCTTGTAGTGCCGGCCATCGGCCGGCTCACAGTAACGGGGAACGTCCGGTCCTGGACTGCAACCGGTTCGGGGGGTGGGACCCGGATTCTAACTGGCGAAGGTCGACCATGCGAATGCGTATGGTTATGTTGCATTGCCGCATGCCTGCGCGTCCGGCAGCCTCGCGTTTACCCGCGGCAGGCAGTCGTGAAGACAGGCGCGATGTATCCTGTTCCGCTGTGTCGGAGGTTCGTGAATGCGACGCCCACACCAATATCCAACAGGAGAACAGGTAGTGCCCACATGGCTTGTCACCGGCGGAGCCGGATTCATTGGCGGTAACTTTGTCCTCGAAGCGGTCGCCAAGGGCGTGCGGGTAATCAACCTGGACGCGCTGACCTACGCGGGCAACCTGAAGACCCTGGCCCCGCTGGAGGGCAACCCGGACCACGTGTTCGTGCACGGCGACATCGGCGACCATTCGCTGGTGGCGCGCCTGCTGGCCGAGCACCAGCCCGATGCGGTGGTGAACTTCGCCGCCGAAAGCCACGTCGACCGTTCCATCGACGGCCCCGGCGCGTTCATCCAGACCAACGTGGTCGGCACCCTGGCCCTGCTGGAATCGGTGCGCGACTACTGGAAGGCGCTGCCGGCCGACAAGGGCGCGGCGTTCCGCTTCCTGCACGTGTCCACCGACGAGGTGTACGGCACGCTGGGCGAGACCGGCAAGTTCACCGAAACGACCCCGTTCGCGCCCAACTCGCCGTACTCGGCGTCCAAGGCCGCCTCGGACCACCTGGTGCGCGCGTTCCACCACACCTACGGGTTGCCGGTACTGACCACCAACTGCTCCAACAACTACGGTCCGTACCACTTCCCCGAGAAGCTGATCCCGCTGGTGATCGCCAAGGCCCTGGCCGGCGAGCCGCTGCCGGTGTACGGCGATGGCAAGCAGGTGCGCGACTGGCTGTTCGTGTCCGACCACTGCGAGGCGATCCGCACCGTGCTGGCCAAGGGCCAGGTCGGCGAGACCTACAACGTGGGCGGCAACTCGGAGAAGGAGAACATCGAAGTGGTGCACGCGATCTGCGCGCTGCTCGATGCCCGCCGCCCGCGTGAGGATGGCCAGCCGCGCAGCAGCCAGATCACCTACGTTGCCGACCGTCCGGGGCATGACCGTCGCTACGCGATCGATGCCAGCAAGTTGAAGGACCAGCTGGGCTGGGAGCCGAAGTACACCTTCGAGCAGGGCATCGGCTTCACGGTCGACTGGTACCTGGACAACCAGGAATGGGTGAACGGCGTGCTTGACGGCAGCTACCGCCTGCAGCGCATCGGCACCGCCGCCTGAGCGGCGGCCATCCACAGACAGAGGACCACCGCATGACTCAACGCAAGGGCATCATCCTGGCGGGCGGCTCGGGCACGCGCCTGTACCCGATCACCAAAGGCGTCAGCAAGCAGCTGCTGCCGGTCTACGACAAGCCGATGATCTATTACCCGCTCAGCGTGCTGATGCTGGCGGGCATCCGCGATGTGCTGATCATCAACACCCCGCATGAGCAGGCGCTGTTTCAGGCCCTGCTGGGCGACGGTTCGCAGTGGGGCATGAACATCCAGTACGCCGTGCAGCCGAGCCCGGACGGGCTGGCGCAGGCCTACCTGATCGGCCGCGATTTCGTCGACGGCAAGCCGAGCTGCCTGGTGCTGGGCGACAACATCTTCCACGGCCATGGGCTGAGCCAGCTGCTGCGCAGCGCGGACGAGCGCGCGTCGGGTGCCACCGTGTTCGGCTACTGGGTGAACGATCCCGAGCGCTACGGCGTGGCCGAGTTCGATGCGGCCGGCAAGGTTATCGATCTCGTCGAGAAGCCTGCGCAACCGCGCTCCAACTATGCGGTTACCGGCCTGTATTTCTACGATGGCCATGCCAGCGATTACGCCGCCGAACTGAAGCCATCGCCACGCGGCGAGCTGGAGATCACCGACCTCAACCAGCGCTACCTGCGCGAGGGCAGCCTGCACCTGGAAGCCCTCGGGCGCGGGTACGCATGGCTGGATACCGGCACCCACCAGTCGCTGCTGGAAGCATCCAATTTCATTGAAACCATCCAGACCCGCCAAGGCCTGCAGGTCTGCTGTCCGGAGGAAATCGCCTTCGGTCGGGGCTGGATCGATGCCGCGCAGCTTGAAGCGCTGGCGGCGCCGCTGATCAAGAACGGGTACGGCCAGTATCTGCACAAGCTGGTGCAGCGCGGTGTTGTGCCGTGAAGGTGATCCAGACTTCGCTGCCGGGCCTGGTCCTGCTGGAACCGGTGGTGTTCGGCGATGCACGTGGGTTCTTCTTCGAAACCTGGAACGCCGAGCGATACGCGGCGCAAGGCCTGCCCAGCAGCTTCGTGCAGAGCAACGTGTCCTCGTCCAGCAAGGGCGTGCTGCGCGGCCTGCATTACCAGTGGCCGCGGCCACAGGGAAAACTGGTGACGGTTCTGCAGGGCGAGGTATACGACGTCGCCGTGGACATCCGCCGTGGTTCGCCCACGTTCGGTCGATGGGAGGCGTTCATCCTGAGCGGGGAAAACCGCCGCCAGCTGTGGATTCCGCCGGGATTCGCGCACGGGTTTGCGGTGTTGTCCGACGACGCGCTGTTCAACTACCTGTGCACCGATGTGTACGTCAAGGAAGCCGACGCCAGCGTGCGCTGGAATGATGCGGATATTGCGGTGGATTGGCCGATCAGCACACCCACGCTTTCATCCAAGGATGAGCAGGCGCCGTTCCTGCAGGACATCCCCGCCGAGCGGCTGCCGGTCTACCTGCCGTGAACGTGCTGCTGTTCGGTGGCAACGGCCAGGTTGGCCAGGCCTTGCTGCGGACACTGGCGCCGTTGGGCACGCTGGTGGCCACCACCCGCAGCGGCGCATTGCCCGATGGCAGCCCCTGCGAGGTGGCCGACTTCGACGATCCGGCATCGCTGCCCGGCTTGCTGGATCGGATCGGTCCGGGCGTGGTGGTCAACGCCGCGGCGTATACCGCGGTGGACCGTGCCGAAGGTGATCCTGATGCTGCGTGGCGTGCGAACGCCGAGGCGCCCGACATGATCGCCCGCTGGTGCGCGGCAGCCGGCGTGCCGCTGCTGCACTATTCCACCGACTACGTATTCGACGGCACCGCCACGCGCCCGTACCGCGAAGACGATCCCACCGCGCCCTTGGGCGTCTACGGCGCCAGCAAGCTTGCCGGTGAGCAGGCGATCCGCGCGGCTGGCGGCCGCCATCTGATCTTCCGGACGGCATGGGTGTATGCCGCGCACGGCGCCAACTTCCTGCGCACGATGCTGCGCGTTGGCGCCGAGCGCGATGTGCTGCGCGTGGTGGCCGATCAGATCGGCACGCCCACCCCGGCCGCACTCATTGCCGATGTCAGCGCGCACATCCTGCAACAGCGCCTCACGCTGTCGGGGACGTATCACCTGACCGCAACGGGTGCCACCAGTTGGCACGGGTTCGCCGAGGCCATTTTCGCCGAAGCCGTGGCGCGGGGCATCCTGCCGCGTGCACCGCGGGTAGAGGCGATCACTACGGCCGAGTATCCAACGGCGGCCCGCCGCCCTGCGTACTCGTGCCTGGACGTGCGCCGGCTGCAGTCCGATTCCGGGCTGCTGCTGCCTGCCTGGCAGGACGGCCTGGCTGGCGTGATGGACGCCGTTCGCGGTCACTGAACATGCCGCGGCGCGGCAGGGGAACAGCAGGCCCACCCGCTACAATGCCCCCTTACATCAACGAGGTGAGGGCGTAGATGAGCAAGTCCCCAGATACTGCCGGCCGGCGCAGCAAGCGCTACGCCAGCGCGGCCGCCGCGCTGCACGGCGTGGTTGCCGACGGCCAGACGCTGGCGGTGGGTGGTTTCGGCCTGTGCGGCATCCCCGAGGCGCTGATCGCCGCACTGCGCGACAGTGCGGTCAAGGGCCTGACCGTGATCTCCAACAATGCCGGTGTGGATGGCTTCGGCCTGGGCCAGCTGCTGGAAACCCGCCAGATCCAGAAGATGATTTCGTCCTACGTGGGCGAGAACAAGGAATTCGAACGGCAGTTCCTGGCCGGCGAGCTGGAGCTGGAATTCAACCCGCAGGGCACCCTGGCCGAGCGCCTGCGCGCCGGCGGTGCCGGCATCCCGGCCTTCTTCACCGCCACCGGCTACGGCACGGTAGTGGCCGAGGGCAAGGAAACCCGCGAATTCGACGGCAAGCACTTCGTGCTGGAAACCGCGCTGCGCGCCGACGTGGCCCTGGTCAAGGCGTGGAAGGCCGACGAGGCCGGCAACCTGGTGTTCCGCAAGACCGCGCGCAACTTCAACCCGGCCTGCGCGATGGCCGGCAAGGTCTGCATCGTCGAGGTCGAAGAGGTGGTGCCGTTGGGCAGCATCGACCCCGACCAGGTGCACCTGCCGGGCATCTACGTGCACCGCATCGTGCACAACCCCACGCCTGAAAAGCGTATCGAACAGCGCACCGTCCGCGCGGAGGGCAACTGACATGGCTTGGACCCGCGATGAAATGGCCGCGCGCGCTGCGCGTGAGCTTACCGATGGCGCCTACGTCAACCTCGGCATCGGCCTGCCGACCCTGGTGGCCAACCACATTCCCGAGGGCGTGGATGTGTGGCTGCAGTCTGAAAACGGCCTGCTCGGGATCGGCCCGTTCCCGACCGATGCCGATGTCGATGCCGACCTGATCAATGCCGGCAAGCAGACCGTTACCGCGCGCGCCGGCGCCAGCTATTTCGGCAGCCACGACAGCTTCGCGATGATCCGCGGCGGTCACATCAACCTGGCCATCCTGGGCGCGATGCAGGTAACGGCCAGCGGCGACCTGGCCAACTGGATGGTGCCCGGCAAGATGGTCAAGGGCATGGGCGGGGCGATGGACCTGGTGGCCGGCGTGCAGCGCGTGGTGGTGCTGATGGAGCACACCGCCAAGAACGGCGAGCACAAGATCCTGCCCGAGTGCACGCTGCCGCTGACCGGCGTGGGCGTGGTCGACCGCATCATCACCGACCTGGCTGTGTTCGACGTGACCGACACCGGCCTGGTGCTGGTCGAAGCCGCGCCGGGCGTGGGCATCGACGAGCTGAAGGAAAAGACCGGCGTGGCCTTCGGCCAGGCCTGACCCGGCGTGCCGGGGTGCCCGTGCAAACGGGCGCCCCGGCCACCCACGAGGACCGCATGGACCTGCATCTGCGCGACGCCGACGTACGCTGGCACCGCCACTGGCTGGCGGCTGCCGACGCCGATGCCCTGCAGCGCACGCTGCGCGAGCAGGTACCGTGGGAGGTGCACCGCATCCGCATGTTCGGCCGCCAGGTGGACTCGCCGCGGCTGAGCTGCTGGATGGGCGACCCGGCGGCGCGCTACCGCTATTCGGGCACCGACTTCGTGCCGGCGCCGTGGCACCCGGTGCTGCTGCCGCTGCGCGAGCGACTGGCGGCGTTCTGCGGGGCGTCCTTCAACAGCGTGCTGCTCAACCGGTATCGCGACGGTGACGACGGCATGGGCTGGCACAGCGACAACGAACCCGAGCTTGGACCGGCACCGCTGATCGCCTCACTGAGCCTGGGCGCCGAACGCCGCTTCGCGCTGCGTCGTCGCGACGACCATGCCAAAAAAGCCGAGGTCGTGCTCGGCCACGGCGACCTGCTGCTGATGGGCGGCGCCACTCAACGGCATTACCAGCATGCGCTGCCGAAAAGCACCCGGCCGCTGGCCGAGCGCATCAACCTTACTTTCCGTTGGATTGACGCAGCCGGGTCGGCGTGACCTGCGCCTGCTGGTAGTCGGCCTGGCCGGTCACCAGCGTCCAGCCCACGACCTCCGAGGTGGTGGCCTGCAGGCCCTGTTCGAACGCGCGGGCGACATCGGCAGTGGCGGTGCTGGGCACCGGCTGCTCCTGGCGGAAGGTGCGGTCGGCGACCACGCGCTGGTCCACCACGTGGATCAGTTTGGCGTTCACTTCGATCAGCGCGGTGGGCGTGGCCTGGCCGCGGTAATCGGCCTCGAAGCGGCGCACGTCCAGGGCCAGCTTGTAGTCGGCGCGGATGCCGGTGGTGGCGCGGGCCACCCCTTTGATGCGGCCGGAATCCTCGAAGCCGCGGATCAGGGCATCGTCGAGCATGTCGGTGGCCGGCTGCGCCCAGCTCACGCCCTTGTACACCTCCAGTTCGGAGGGGGAAGGGCGCACGTTGATGCGGGGGCTGTCGACCACGCGTGCGGCGCTGGGCTTGACCAGCACCAGCTGCCAGTCGACGGTCGGCCAGCCGGGGTCGGCCTGGATGCGGACAACCGGCGAATAGATGGTGACCGCGCTGCGTTCGTTGCTGCCCAGCAGCGAACAGCCGCCCAGCAGGGCGAGCATCGCCGCCGGCAACAGGATCCGGGTGAGAGTCGGGCGGCTCATTTGGGTTCGAACTCCTTGGGCGCGTCACGGCCCAGCAGATAGCGTGCCGGGTTGTTGTCGAGGCGGTCGCTGACCCGGCGCAGGTCGCGGATCAGCCCGCGCAGCTCGGTCAGGGTCGGGCCAAGCTGGGCCAGGCCATCGTTGGCGAAGCTGTTGATCGCCGCGCGGTTCTCGCCGAGGATCGAATCGGCGTTGCCGGCGGCCGAATCCAGCTTGCTCAGGGTGGTTTCCAGCTTGTCCAGGATCGGCGGCAACTGCTGCACCAGGTTCTTGTCCAGGCGCTGGATGGTGCCGTTGGTGCTCTTGAGGGTCACATCCAGGCTGCGCGCGGCGTCGCGCGCGCTGAGCAGCAGCGCCTGGGTACCCTGGTCGCGGTCGGCCAGACCGCCGCTGATGGTTTCCAGGTTGGCCAGGGTGGCGTTGATGCTGGCCACGTTGCGGTCGCTCAGCACCTGGTCCATGCGCTCGACGATGCGGTTGGCCACGTCGGTGATGTTCTGCAGCGCCGAGGGGGTGGTCGGGATGATCGGCGCCGGGTCCTTGTTGACCGCGGTCAGCGCGGCGGCCTGCGGGGTGCCACCGCTGAGCTGGATGATCGACGGGCCGGTCAGGCTGGTGATGGCCAGCTTGGCGCGGGTGTCGGTCTTGATCGGGGTGTTGGAGTTCAGGCGGATGCGCGCCACCACCTGGCGCGGGTCGTCCGGCACCAGGTTCAGTTCGGTGATCGAGCCGACCGCGATGCCGTTGTACTGCACCGGGCTGCCGACCGTCAGGCCGGTGACGGCCTCGCGGAAGACCACCCGGTACTCGGTCCACGTGCGGTCGGAGGAGTACTTGGCTGCCCACAGGCCGAAGGCCAGCAGCGCCAGTCCCACCACCAGGGTGAAGGCGCCGATCAGGACGTAATTGGCTTTGGTTTCCATGGCTTACTCGATCTCGTTCTTTGCGCTTCGCGCGGCGCGGGCGCGTGGTCCGTGGAAGTACTCCTGGATCCACGGGTGGTCCAGCTGTTCGATCTCGTGCAGCGGGGCATTGGCGATGACCTTCTTGTCGGCCAGCACCGCCACCCGGTCACAGATGGCATACAGCGTGTCCAGATCGTGTGTGATCAGGAAGACGGTCAGGCCCAGCGCTTCCTGCAGGGTCTTGATGAGCCGGTCGAAGGCGGCCGCGCCGATCGGGTCCAGCCCGGCGGTGGGTTCGTCCAGGAACAGCAGCGGCGGGTCCAGCGCCAGCGCGCGGGCCAGGCCGGCGCGCTTGCGCATGCCGCCGGACAACTGCGAGGGCAGCTTGTTGATCGCATCGGCCGGCAGCCCGGCCAGCTTCACCTTGAGCAGGGCCAGTTCGTAGTGCCAGCGCTCGGGTAGTTCGCGATGGTGTTCCTTCAGCGGCACCTGCACGTTCTCGCCCACGGTCAGCGACGAGAACAGCGCACCGTCCTGGAACAGCACGCCGGTATTGCGTTCGATGTGCAGGCGGCTGGCCGGGTCGCTGGAGCGCGCATCCACGCCCAGCACCTCGATCTGGCCATCGTCGGGCGTACGCAGGCCGAGGATGCTGCGCATCAGCACCGATTTGCCGGTCCCCGAGCCGCCCACCACGCCCAGGATTTCGCCGCGACGCACGTCCAGGTCGACGCCGTCGTGCACCAGCTGCGTACCGAAACGGTTGACCAGCCCGCGCACGCGGATCACCAGGTCGGGATCGGCGCTGTCGGGTGCGCTGCGGTCTGCGGCAGGGGCGGTGTCGGTGGTCATGCGGTTACCAGCCCATCTTCATGAACCACAGCGCGGCGAACGCGTCGAGGATGATCACCAGCGAAATGGCCTGGACCACGCTGGAGGTGGTGCGCTCACCGACCGACTGCGCGGTACCCTCCACCTTGAGGCCTTCCAGGCAGCCGATCAGGCCGATCACCAGCGCGAACACCGGCGCCTTGGACAGGCCCACCAGCATGTTGCGCACTTCCATGGTTTCGTACATGCGCGCGATGTACATCTGCGGCGGGATGCCGAGGTCGAACGCGCCCACGGTGACGCCCCCGGCAAGGCCGGCCATCATCGCGATGAAGGTGAGCAGCGGCAGGGTGATCAGCAGCGCGACCAGGCGCGGCAGCACCAGCAGGTCGATCGGATCCAGGCCGAGGGTTTTCATCGCATCGATTTCTTCGCGGGCCTTCATCGCGCCGATCTGTGCGGTGAAGGCACTGGCGGTGCGGCCGGCCAGCACGATGGCGGTGAGCAGCACGGCGAATTCGCGCAGGAAGGCGATGCTGACCAGCTCGACCACGTAAATCTCGGCGCCGAAGTCGCGCAGGATGGTCGACCCGAGGAAGGCAATGACCGCGCCCACGAGGTAGGACAGCAGGGCCACCAGCGGCACGGCGTCCAGCCCGACCTGTTCCATCTGGGCGACGGTGGCGGTGAGCCGGAAACGGCGCGGTTCCTTGATCAGGCGCGCGCCCTTGACCAGGTTCTCGCCGAGGAAGCTGGCCAGTGCCACGATGTTGTGGCCCATGCCGTGCACGCTGACGCCGAGGCGTTCCAGCGCGGCCAGGACGCCGAAGTCGCGCTTGGGCCGGGGGCGGTCGTCGGCGACTTCTTCGATGGTGCACACCAGCGCGCGGTGTTCTTCGCGGAAGGCCAGGGCATCCTCGCCCAGGTCGGCACGCCGCGCCACGCGCAGGACCTGCAGCACGCCGGCCGAGTCGAGCACGGTGATGCCGCTGGCGTCGATGCCGGTGAGCGTGTCGGGAATGCCGCGCAGCACTTCGGCCGCGGCCAGCGCGGTATGCAGGGTCCAGTGGCCGGACAACCGGACCAGGCCGGGGTCCTGCGCATCCTGTTCGAGATGGGGGGCGTGTGTGTGCGTCATGGGCGTCCTGCCGCGCAGCATACCTTGTCCGTGTAGACGGCAAGTGTGTGGCAGGCAACATGAATGTTCAGCCGGGCGGGCTTCGGGTAATACTACGAAACATGTCCGCCGATACCGCCACCATCGTCACCCCCCAGGCCACCTACGCGCAGCGCGTGGCATTCGTATCGGAAATGGCCGGGCGCCTGCACAGCTATGGCACCACGGCGCAGCGGCTGGAGGCGGCGGTGGTCGCGCTGGCGCAGCGGCTGGACCTGGATTGCGAGCCGTGGTCGAACCCGACCGGGCTGATCCTGAGTTTCAGCGACCCGACCAAGGCGATCGGTTCGTCGGACATCACGCGGGTGATCCGGCTGGCGCCGGGCGAAAACGATCTGCATAAACTGAGCATCGCCGACCAGATCACCGATGCGGTGGCCAACGGCGGGATGAGCATCGCGCAGGGTCACACGGCGCTGCGGCAGCTGGACAAGGATCCGGGCCGGCGCGGCAAGATTCGGATGATCCTGTCCTACAGTCTGGGTGCGGCGGGCGTGGCAGGCTTGTGGAAGCTGCCGTGGCTGGATATCGCCACGGCGGGGATGATCGGGTTGTTGATCGGGCTGATGACGCTGTACACCGACCGCCGTCCGGCAAGCCGGGAGGCGAGCGAGGCGTTGGCGGCGCTGCTGGCGGGTACGGTGGCGGCGCTGGTGGCATCGTTCCTGGGGCCGTTGAATCTCAATACGGTGATCATCGCGTCGCTGGTGGTGATGCTGCCGGGGATGTCGTTGACCAATGCGGTGAACGAGCTGGCGAGCCAGCATTGGGTATCGGGGACGGCGCGGTTTGCCGGTGCGATCACGACGATTCTGAAGCTGACGGTGGGCGCGGTGATCGCGGTGACGCTGTCGGGAATCATCGGGCTGGACCCGCAGGTGCGGGCATCGCGGCCGCAGGCAGACTGGGTGGAATGGAGCGCGCTGCTGGTGGCGGCGTTCGCGTTCGCGATGCTGTTCAAGGCCAATCGCCGCGATTATCCGTGGGTGATGGCGGCTTCTGTTGCCGGGTATGCGATTTCAAAATTCGCGGGGCAGGCGTGGGGGTTGCCGGCGGGTATTTTCATGTCGGCGATGGTGATGACGGCGGCAGGCAATCTGTTTGGTCGCTGGGTGCAGCGGCCGGGGGCGATCATCCGGTTGCCGGGCATCATCATGCTGGTGCCGGGCAGTACCAGTCTGCGCGGGGTGCTGACGCTGGTGCAGCAGCAGGATATGAGCGCGGGGCAGACGGTGCTGATGACGGTGCTCAATGTGGTGATGGCGCTGGTGGCCGGGCTGTTGTTTGGCAACCTGCTGGTGCCGGCGCGGAAGAATCTCTGACCGATTGGGTCTGGATCCAAGTCCAAGACCAAGTCCAAGTCCAAGTCCAAGTCCGTGGGCCCGCTGCTCCTTGGCTGGGCCGGGCTGTGTGGGTTCGCGGGACACGCCGCAAGTACGTCCCTGTAGGCTCCGCCACCGCATCCATGCGGTGGAGGGTCCCGCGAACCCACACACCCCGACCCTCGACAGTTGGTTGGTGGCCATTGGCCAGGCAACGGCAACGGCAACGGCGGAAGCCTGCCCCGGCAGATCAGCCACTTTTCGCTTTTTCGTTGGGTACCGACACCCTGTCAAAGGGCGGGTACGGGTGGGTTGGCGGGACCGTTGGGCGCCATGGGTCCGGCGCATGCGCCGGACGGGTTGGGCAGGACGCCCAACCCCGGTCTTGCCGTTTGTGCAGGACTGCACAAACGCGCAAGGCGCTCACGAGCCCCCAAGGGTGAAGGCGCATTGCTTGCGAGACACTGCCTCGCATGCGACTGAACGCACAGCCGCCAGCGGCTGGGCCGGACCGCGCAGCGGGGTTTACGGCGTGTCCCGCCAACCCACCCGTACCCGACCCAGCCCGTGCAAGCGCGCGCCCCGCTTTGCAGCTGTTGCGTTGTCGTTTGCCTTGTAGGCAAAACCTCCAACCCGCAAGTAATCAGACACAAAAAACGCCGGCTTTCGCCGGCGTTTCGAGATTCGGTTTCCGATGAAACCAGAATCGATTACTTCTTGATCAGGAACTCTTCGACCTTCTTGCCCTTGGTCGTCAGCGCGGCCAGCCAGCGCGGCTGCTTGCCGCGGCCGGTCCAGGTTTCCTTCGGATTGGCCGGGTTGCGGTACTTCGGGGCAACCTTGCCCAGCTTGCGCACGGCCTTCTTGGCCGGGGCCTTGGTTGCCTTGGCTGCACGGCCGCGGGCCGGGGCGACGCCGCCGAACACTTCTTCGATCGAATACCCGTGCGCCTTCGCCAGCTTGGTCAGCTGCGTGCGCACCTTGGTTACCGCCGGGCGCTTGGCCACGATGGTCTGCTGCTTCTTTGCGTTTTTGATCAGGGCGCCCAGCTCTTTGGCGGACAGGCCACTCAGGTCAATGCTCATCAACTGCTCCGGAATCTATTTAAGGACGGGGTGGGCCAGTCCTTGGCGTCGGCGACAGCATACATATCCCATCGGGTGCTG
The DNA here is from genome assembly GCF_040548725.1 of Stenotrophomonas sp. 2619. NCBI lineage: Bacteria > Pseudomonadati > Pseudomonadota > Gammaproteobacteria > Lysobacterales > Lysobacteraceae > Stenotrophomonas > Stenotrophomonas sp. 2619. The sequence goes on from NZ_JBEPSF010000009.1 coordinate 73,258, forward strand.
CACAGAGTTAACCGGGATATTCAATCGTGCGGCGCAAAAGAAAAGCCGGGATATTCCACCCGGCTTTCTTCGATTCCCCGTTTCGGTCAGCCCGCCAGGCGGGCCAGCAGCGTGTCGCGGTCCAGGCTCTCGGCCTCGCTGGCACTGCGCGACCGGTATTCGTAGGTCCCGGCCGCCAGGCCGCGCTCGGATACCACTACCCGGTGCGGCACACCGATCAACTCCATGTCGGCAAACATCTGGCCCGGGCGCAGACCGCGGTCGTCCAGCGCCGCATCCAGCCCGGCCGCCTGCAGCTGCGCCAGCAGCTCGGCCGCCGCAGTGGCCACCGCCTCGTCCTGCTTCGGGTTGATCACGCAGACCACCACCTGCCACGGGGCCATTGCCGACGGCCAGATAATCCCGGCCTCGTCATGGTTCTGCTCGATCGCCGCCGCCACGATGCGCGAAATACCGATGCCGTAGCAGCCCATCGCCATCACCGCCGCCTTGCCGTTCTCATCCAGCACCGTGGCCTTCAGCGCCTGCGCATACTGGCGACCCAGCTGGAACACGTGGCCCACTTCGATGCCGCGCGCGATCTTCAGCTCGCCACCGTCGGTGGCGCGGTCGCCGGCCTTGGCATTGCGGATGTCGGCCACGTCCGGCTCGGGCAGGTCGCGGCCCCAGTTGACCCCGGCAAAATGGAAACCGGCCTCGTTGGCGCCGATCACGAAGTCGGCCATCGCCGCCACGTCGCGGTCGGCCACGATGCGGATCGGCTTGACCGGGTTGAGCGGGCCCAGGAAGCCCGGCTCGCTGCCCAGGTGCGCGGTGATTTCCGCTTCGCCGGCCATGCGGTGGCCCTGCAGGCCCTCCACTTTGCCCAGCTTGATCTCGTTGACCTCGTGGTCGCCCCGCACCAGGGCCAGCACGAAGCCAGCTTCGGTCATCAGCGCGATCGACTTCACCGTGCGCTCCAGGCCCAGCCCGAGCAGCTCGGCCACCGCCTCGCAGGTCTTCTGGGTCGGCGTGTCCACCTTGCGCATCGCTTCGGTGGCCGCAGCGCGGGCGCCCGGGGCGGCGGCCACCGCCGCCTCCATGTTGGCCGCGTAGTCCGAGCCGGTGGAGAACACCAGCGCGTCTTCGCCGGAGTCGGCGATCACGTGGAATTCCTGCGAGGCGTCGCCGCCGATCGCGCCGGAATCGGCCTGCACCATGCGGAAATCCAGGCCCAGGCGGGTGAAGATGCGGCTGTAGGCCGCCTTCATGTTCTCGTACTCACGCACCAGGCAGTCATCGTGCAGGTGGAAGGAGTAGGCGTCCTTCATCAGGAACTCGCGCGCGCGCATCACGCCGAAGCGCGGGCGGATCTCGTCGCGGAACTTGGTCTGGATCTGGAAGAAATTGACCGGCAGCTGCTTGTAGCTGGACAGCTCCTGGCGCGCGAAGTCGGCCGCGGCTTCTTCGGCGGTGGGGCTGTAGCAGAACACCTGGTCCTTGCGGTCCTTGATCTTCAGCAACTGCGGGCCGAACTTTTCCCAGCGCCCGGTGGTTTCCCACAGTTCCTTGGGCTGGATGGTCGGAATCTGGAATTCCACCGCGCCGGCGCGTTCCATTTCCTCGCGCACGATGCGCTCGACCTTGCGCAGCACGCGCAGGCCCAGCGGCGACCAGGTGTACAACCCCGAGGCCAGCTTGCGGATCATGCCCGCGCGCAGCATCAAGCGGTGGCTGGTGAGCTCCGCGTCACTGGGGGTTTCCTTGGTGGTGTGCAGGTGGAACTGGGAGAGGCGCATCGTCGGCTTCGCTGAACGGCAGAAGCCGATATTCTGCCAGCCCGGCCGCCGCCCTGCCCATCACGTCCGCCACACGCCTGCCGGCCAGGGGCCGGCGTTACTCAGGCGCCGGGTTTGCAGTAGGCCTTGATGGCCGCTTCGGCCAGGTTGCGCTGGGCGCCACGCTGCTCGTCGCTGAGGGCGGTTTCGGCCTTGCCGTCGCCATCGGTGTCCTGCATGACCGCGCCCTTGCCGTCCAGCAGGGACAGGTTGCTGCGTGCGGTGGTGCAGTCGGCCGACTGCGCCGGCACGGCGGCGGCCGTGGCCGGGCGGGCGACCGGGTCGCGGCCTTCCACCTTGCGTGCTTCGTATTTCTGGCCAGTCGGGGCCTTTTCCGAATACTGGGTTACGCCGTTGGCGTCCTTCCACTTGTAGACGGTACCGGCCTGGGCCGAGGCGCTGGCGAGCAGCAGCAGGCAGCACAGCGAGGGCAGGGCACGCATGGCAACTCCGGGCATCAGGGCAAGGCGCCGATTGCAGCACCCCGGCCCCGCGCTGGCAAGCCGCCGGCGACCGACGGGCCGGCGGGCACCGGCAACGGTCGCCCGCCCCCGGACGCACCGGGCTGCCCCAAAGGCCACCACACCCACTAAACTGGCCGGTATGGATCAGATGAAACCCCCGCCGCGCTCCCGCAGCATCTACCTGCTGCCCAACCTGTTCACCACCGCAGGCCTGTTCGCCGGCTTCTACGCGATCATCGCCGCGGCCAATGGCGACTTCGTCAATGCGGCCATCGCCGTGTTCGTGGCAGCGGTCATGGACGGCCTGGACGGCCGCGTGGCCCGGCTGACCGGGACCAGCAGCGAATTCGGCGTGCAGTACGACTCGCTGGCCGACCTGGTCAGCTTCGGCATGGCCCCGGCGCTGGTGATGTACCACTGGTCGCTGTCGTGGCTGAAATTCGACGACCCGGTCTGGGGCCGGGTCGGCTGGGCAGTGGCCTTCCTGTACGCGGCCTGCGCCGCGCTGCGCCTGGCCCGCTTCAACACCCAGGTCACCGTGGTCGACAAGCGCTGGTTCGTCGGCCTGGCCAGCCCGGCTGCCGCCGGGCTGATGATGTCCTTCGTCTGGGCCTTCGCCGACGGCAACCTGGGCTGGGACGGCAACCAGCTGCGCTATGTGTCGTTGGGCGTGACCCTGGTGGCGGCGCTGCTGATGGTCAGCCGGATCCGCTTCTGGAGCTTCAAGGGCAGCGGCGAACGCGGCCCGCGCGCTGATCGCGTTCCCTTCCTGGCCCTGGCGCTGGTGCCCATTGCCATTGCCATCATGGTCATCGACCTGCCGCGGGTGCTGTTTGCCGTCGGCATCGTGTACGCCCTGTCCGGCCCGTTCTTCTGGCTGTGGCAGCGCGCCCGCAAGACGGCCGAGCCCCGCGCGTGAGCGAGGCCGGCCTGCCGCCGCTGTGGTCGCCGGCGCAGCAGTCGTGGCTGCAGGCGATGGGCTACACGGTGTTCGTGGACGGGCAGATCGACGAGGTCGCCCCGGCACCGATCACGCTGAGCGTGGCGACCCATGCGGCGCCGGCCGAGCGTGCCGAGGTGCCGCCCGCGGCCGCACCGGCGGCGGACCCGCCCGCGCATGCCGCGCCACCGCCACGCCGCAGTGCGCCGACCAGCATCGATGCGCCGGCCACGGCGGGCAGCGGCGCGAGCGGGGAGGCCCCGGCCGCCACGCGCGAACGCAGCCCCGGCCGACGCCCGGCCGTGCGCATGCCTGACCGCCTGCAGATCGCCCTGCTGCGTGCGTCCGGCTGCAACCCCGCCGAGCCGGAGACGCAGGCGTTGATGGCCGGCTGGAACCTGGACGACCTGCGCGGCAATGCCGCCGCCAAGCGCGCGCTGTGGCCGCACCTGCGGGCCCTGCGCAAGCGGGGCCGGCCGTGAGCGCGGTCAGTTCGCCACGCCCGCTGGCGTTGCGCGCGCTGCGCGAAAGCGATATCGACACCCTGATGCCGATCGAACTGCGCGGCTACCCGTTCCCGTGGACGCGCGGCATTTTCGTGGACTGCCTGCGTGCAGGCTACCCGGCGCTTGCGCTGGAGGATGACGGCGTACTGGTGGGCTACGGCGTGCTCAGCATCGCCGCCGACGAAGCCCACGTATTGAATGTCTGCGTGGATCCGCAGAGCCAGTCGCGCGGCCTGGGCCGGTTTCTGTTCCGCGCGCTGGTCCAGCTGGCGCGCGACCACGGTGCCCAGCGCGTGTTCCTGGAAGTGCGCCCCTCCAACACGCCGGCGGTGGCGCTGTACCACAGCGAAGGCTTCAACGAGATCGGCCGCCGCCCACGCTATTACCCGGCCCGCGAGGGACGTGAGGACGCCCTGGTGATGGCGATGGAACTGGTGGACGACGACATCCAGAGCATGCCGCCGCTGTAACCGCGCAGGGCAGCCGACCAACGGTCGGCTCTACCGGCCGGGTGTAGAGCCGACCGTTGGTCGGCTGCCCACAACGCCGCACCCGGGCCGCCACGCGTGGCGCGACCCTCATGCCATCCGCACCACCGCCGCGCCCGCAACGATCAGCCCCGCCGCGACCCAGCGCGCCCGCGTTACCCGCTCACGCAGGACGAACGCGGAGATCAGGATGCCGAACAGGATCGAGGTTTCACGCAGCGCCGAAATCATCGCCACCGGCGCGACGGTCATGGCCCACAGCGCCAGCCCATACGAGGTCAGCGTGCCGATGCCGCCAATCACGCCGACGCCCGCGTTGTCCCGGGCGTACGCCCATAGCCGCGGCCCACGCGTGCACATCGCCCACACCGGGAGCGGCAACCCGGACAACAGGAACAGCCACAGCGTGTAGCCGAGCGCCGCCCCGGACTGGCGCGCGCCCCATGCATCAACCAGCGTGTAGGTGGCAATCACCCCGGCATTGAGCAGCGGCAGCCACAGGTGCTGGCGTGCACCGCCGCGTGCCATGCACAGGATGCCCGCACAGATCAGTGCAATGCCGCACCAAGCCACCCAGGGCAGGCGTTCCCCAAGGAACACGGTGCCCACCAGTGCCACCAGGATCGGTGCGCAGCCGCGCATCAGCGGGTAGGACGCGCTCATGTCGGTCACCCGGTAGGTGCGCGCGACCAGAACGTAATAAATGACCTGCAACACCGTGGAGGCGGCCAGCCAGGGCCAGCTGCGTGGCAACGGCGCGGGCACGAATGGCAGCACGACGGCCGCGATCAGCGCGGCCGACCCGGTAACCAGGATCGTGGTCAGCAGCGTATCGCTGCCGCGTTTGACGATCGCATTCCAGCTGGCATGCAGCAGGGCGGCGAACAGCACGGTGCAGAAAATGGAGAGTGACATCGTGTCGGCAGGCAAGCCTTCCATGGACGAACACCCATCATGCCCCGGTAGAGCCACCCCATGGGTGGCTGCACGCACCACGCGTCAGGTACCGACCGTTGGTCGGTACCCCCAACACACACCGCCGCGTTACAACTTCGCGCGCTGCTCGACCAGACCCGCCAGCTGCGCGGTCCATTCCACCAGGCGCACGCGTTCCTGCTCGACCACCGCGGCCGGTACCTTGTCGGTGAACTTGGCCAGCTTGGTCTGGCTCTTCTCCTTCTCCGACTCCACCCGGGCAATTTCCTTGTCCAGGCGGGCGCGCTCGGCGCCCAGGTCGACCAGGCCTTCCAGCGGCACCAGCAGCTTCAGCTCACCGACGATGGCCGCCGCCGACGGCGGGGTATCGGCGGCGTCGGCCAGCCAATCGATGCGCGCCAGCTTCAGAAGGAACGACAGCGAGGCCGTGAAGCGCGCCACGCGGGTGCGGTCGTCGGCGGTGCCGCCCTGCAGCAGCAGCGTGACCTGCTTGGCCGGCGGCACGTTCAATTCGCTGCGCACGCGGCGCAGCGCGTTGACCATGCCCTTGAGCCACTCCACGTCGGCCTCGGCACGGGCGAAATCGCCGGCGAATTCGTCCGCCGTCGGGTACGGGCGCAGCGACAGGGTGTCTTCGCCCAGGCCCAGGCGCGGGGCGACCTGGCGCCACAGCTGCTCGGTGACGAACGGGATCAGCGGATGCAGCAGGCGCAGCAGGGCTTCCAGCACGTACAGCAAGGTGTGGCGGGTGCTGGCCGCGTCGTCGGCGTTGTCACCGCTGAGCGCCGGCTTGGTCAGTTCCAGGAACCAATCGCAGAACTCGTTCCAGGCAAACTCGTACAGGCACTGCGCCAGCAGGTCGAACCGGTAGTTGGCGTAGTGCGTCTGTGCCTCGGCCGACACTGCCGCCAGGCGCGCCAGGATCCAGCGCTCGGCATCGGTGCGCGGCTGCGGCACGCCGGTGAAGCTGCTGCCCTCGGTGTTCATCAGGGTGAAGCGGCTGGCGTTCCACAGCTTGTTGCAGAAGTTCTTGTAGCCCTCGGCGCGGCTCATGTCGAACTTGATGTCGCGGCCGTGCGTGGCCAGCGCGGCGATGGTGAAGCGCAGCGCATCGGCACCGTGGGCAATGATGCCGTCGGGGAATTCCTTGCGCGTGGCCTTCTCGATCTTCGGCGCATCCTTGGGCTTCATCAGCCCGGTGGTGCGCTTGGCGACCAGGTCTTCCAACGAGATGCCGTCGATGATGTCCAGCGGGTCGAGCACGTTGCCCTTGGACTTGGACATCTTCTGACCCTGCGCATCGCGGATCAGGCCGGTCATGTAGATGTCCTTGAACGGAATCTTCCCGGTGAAGCTGTCGGTGGCCATGATCATGCGGGCCACCCAGAAGAAGATGATGTCAAAGCCGGTGACCAGCACCGCTGACGGCAGGTAGCGCTCGAAACCGCGCTCGGCCATCGCCTGTTCGTTCGGCCAGCCCAGCGTGGAGAACGGCCACAGCTGCGAGGAGAACCAGGTTTCCAGCACGTCGCTGTCCTGGTGCAGGGCGACGTCGGCGCCGACGTTGTTGCGCGCGCGCGCATCGGCCTCGTCGCGGCCGACGTAGCAGTTGCCCGCGTCATCGAACCACGCCGGGATGCGGTGGCCCCACCACAGCTGGCGGCTGATGCACCAGTCCTGGATGTTCTCCATCCAGTGGCGGTAGGTGTTGATCCAGTTGGCCGGGACGAACTGGATGCTGCCGTTCTCCACCAGCTCCAGGCCGCGCTTGGCCAGCACGTCCATTTTCACGAACCACTGGTCGGTGAGGTAGGGCTCGATCACCTGCTGGGTGCGGTCGCCGCGCGGCACCTGCAGCTTGTGCGGTTTGGTTTCGACCAGGATGCCCAGGTCTTCCAGCTCGGCCAGGATCACCTTGCGCGCTTCGTAACGGTCCAGCCCGCGGTATTTCTCCGGGGCGTTGTCGTTGATCGCGGCCACCGGGGTGAACAGGTTGATCATCGGCAGGTTGTGGCGCACGCCCACCTGGTAATCGTTGAAGTCGTGCGCGGGGGTGACCTTGACCACGCCGGTACCGAATTCGCGGTCCACGTAGTCATCGGCGATCACCGGGATTTCGCGGTCGGTCAGCGGCAGCTTGACCATCTTGCCGATCAGGTGCGCGTAGCGCTCGTCTTCGGGGTGCACCATCACCGCGGTGTCGCCCAGCATGGTTTCCGGCCGGGTGGTGGCCACGGTCAGCGTGCCGCTGCCATCGGCCAGCGGGTAGCTGATCGACCACAGGAAGCCGTCTTCTTCCACGCTTTCCACTTCCAGGTCGGAAATGGCGGTCTTCAGCACCGGGTCCCAGTTGACCAGGCGCTGGCCGCGGTAGATCAGGCCCTGCTCGTGCCAGCGCAGGAAGGCCTCGATCACCGCCTCGGACGGCTGCGGGTCCATGGTGAAGGTGCTGCGCGACCAGTCCGCCGAGGTGCCCAGGCGGCGCATCTGGCGTTCGATGGTGTCACCGGAGAACGCCTTCCACTCCCAGACCTTCTCGATGAAGCCCTCGCGGCCCAGCGAATCACGGGTTTCGCCCTTGCCTTCCAGCGCCAGGTTGCGGCTGACCACCATTTCGGTGGCGATGCCGGCGTGGTCGGTACCCACCTGCCACAGCGTGTCGTAGCCGCGCATGCGGTGGTAGCGCACCAGCGCGTCCATCAGGGTCTGCTGGAAGGCATGGCCCATGTGCAGCGTGCCGGTCACGTTCGGCGGCGGCAGCAGGATGGTGTACGGCTCGCCCTTGCCGGACGGCTTGAAATGGCCGGCCTTCTCCCACGCGTCATACAACGCGGTTTCGAAGGTTTTGGGGTCGTAGCTGGAGGCGAGTTGGGTCATGCGGGAACCAGGATCGAAGACGGGAGGTGGGGGTGCCGGAACATCAGCGCCCGAGGGCGCGCTGGATCTTCTGGTCGGTATGGAACTGCGAAACCGCGTAGGCGGCCCAGATCGCGGCCGGGAGCCAGCCAATGAGCGTGATCTGCAGGATCAGGCAGAGAATGCCTGCGAACGGGCGGCCAATGGTGAAGAAGGCGAACCAGGGAAAGATCAGGGCGATCAACAGGCGCATCAAGGGTCTCCGGGCGCGGTGGCGGCGCCATGGCGGGCGCCGCGCGGGTTACATGTCGTACTTGTTCAGGTCAAAGCCCAGCGCCTTGTACTGGCGCCAGCGCTCGCGCAGCGGTTCGCGCGCCTGCGGGTCGGCCGGCACCACTTCCAGCACCCGGTCGCACTCGGCCAGGTACGGGTCGTCGCGCAGGTTGATCACCAGCGGTCGCGCCGGGGCCGGCGTGCCGGGTACGGCGATCAGCACCAGCGCCTCTTCCTCGTCCATGTCCTCACCGGCGATCTGGTGCGGGATGTAGGCCTCGTCGTCGAACGACCACAGCAGCTCGTCCAGCTCCTCGGCCTGGGCCTGGTCGCGCGCCAGCACCAGGGTGAACAGCCCGGCGTCGTTGGCCTTGCGGGCCAGCTCGCAGACCAGGCGCAGCGGCTCGGTCAGGAAGCGGGGCTTGGCGATCAGGTAGAAATCAGCACGGGACATGGGCAGGCCAGGAGCGAAAGGGAAATCCCGGCAGCAGGCCGGGCGGGATCGGGGCGGCGCTCAGGCCACCCCGATCGGGCACGGCATCAGGCGCGGGCGACCTGGTCCAGCAGCCACTGGCTGAGCAGGCCAACCGGGCGGCCGGTGGCCATGCCACGCTTGCCTTCGTCGCTGGCCACGCCGGCGATGTCCAGGTGGGCCCAGCGCTGGCCTTCGGCGAAGCGCGACAGGAAGCAGCCGGCGGTGATCGCGCCGGCCCAGCGGCCGCCGATGTTGTAGACGTCGGCGAAGCTGGAATCCAGCATCGGCTGGTACTCGTCCCACAGCGGCAGGCGCCAGGCGCGGTCGAACACATGCTCGCCGGCGGCCAGCAGTTCGTTGGCCAGGTCGTCGTGCTTGGTCATCAGGCCGGCGGTCTGGTGGCCCAGCGCGACCAGGCAGGCGCCGGTCAGGGTGGCCACGTCGACCAGCGCGGCCGGCTCGAAGCGCTGCGCGTAGGTGAGCGCGTCGCACAGGATCAGGCGGCCTTCGGCGTCGGTGTTGCCCACTTCGATGGTCTTGCCCGACATCGAGGTGATCACGTCCGACGGGCGGTAGGCATTGCCGTCGATGGCGTTTTCCACCGCCGGCACCACCACCACCAGGTTCAGCGGCAGCCTGGCGGTGACCGCCGCTACGAAGGTGCCGATGACGTTGGCGCCACCGCACATGTCGTACTTCATCTCCTCGATGCCGCCCTGGGTCTTCAGGTTGACGCCGCCGGTGTCGAAGGTGATGCCCTTGCCGACCAGCACGTAGGGCTTGGCGTCGCCGCCGTTGCTCCACTTCAGCACCACCAGGCGCGGGCGGTTGGCCGAGCCGCGGGCCACGGCCAGCAGCGAGCCCATGCCCAGCGCTTCCATCTGGTGCTCGTCCAGGATCTCGGCCTCGGCACCGGCACCGGCATGGGCCTGGGCGAAGGCGACCGAGGACTCGGCCAGGTAAGCCGGGGTGCACAGGTTCGGCGGCAGGTTGCCCAGCTCGCGGGCGTACTGCACGCCGGCGGCGATGGCCTGGCCCTGGGCCAGGGCCTGGGCGTCGGTACCGGCGATGGCCAGCTGGGTCAGACCGGGTTCTTCGGCCTTCTTCTTGCCCAGGGTGGCGCTGTAGCGGTAGGCGGCGTGGTCGGCGGTGATGATGGCCTGGCGGATGTTCCAGGCGGCGTCGCGGCCCTTGACCTCCAGTTCGGTCAGGGTGAACAGCGCATGGTGGTTGACCCCGCTCTTCAGGGCGCGGCTGGCATCGCCCACGGCCTTGAGGTACTGCGGCACGCCGAACTTGGCCGGTTCGCCCAGTCCCACCACCAGCACGCGCGGGGCGGTGACGCCCGGCAGGTCGTGCAGCAGCGTGGTGTTGCCGGTCTTGCCGCCCACGTCGCCGCGGGCCACCAGGGCCGTCAGGCGCCCGCCGGACGCGGTGTCCAGGGCCTGTGCCGCCGGGCTCAGGGTCTGGTCGGCGTAGGCGCCGACGATGACGCAATCGAACGCGGCCGAGGCCGGCGTTGCGTGGTTCAGGGTGAATTCCAGGGCCATTGATCAGATTCCGTTGGCAAATCCGTACAATCGCGAGCTGTTTACGTCCCGTCAGTAGACTGGGCAGCACCGCGAACGAATCCGAGAGTTTAAACCACCGCCCCATGTCGAAGCTCGATCGCTATCTCCTGCGTGATTTCGTCCAGAGTTTCCTGGCCACTTTGATCGTGCTGCTGGTGGTAAGCGTCGGTGGTGTCCTGGTGGACATCCTCGGCAATATCGCCGACGGCCGCGTACCGGCCCGCCTGCTGTTCTCGCAGCTGGGCCTGCAGTTCATCGTCTACATGCCGCTGATCCTGCCGCTGGCGCTGATGCTGGGCCTGCTGCTGGCCACCGCCCGGCTTTACCGGGACTCGGAAATGGCGGTGCTGACCGCCATCGGGGTGGGGCCCAAACGGCTGCTGCGCCCGGTGCTGATGCTGGTGGTGCCGGTGGTCGGCCTGATCGGCCTGTGCTCGCTGTGGCTGGGCCCCTGGGCCGACCGCACCAGCGAGACCATGATCGTGGAGGCCAACCGCAGCGTGGCCATGGCCGGGCTGGAGTCGGGCAAGTTCACCAACCTGCCCAACAACGGCGGGGTGGTCTACCTGTCCTCGCTGTCCCCGGACGGCACCCGGCTGGGCAAGGTGTTCCTGCAGCGGCAGAAGGACGATCGCATCGAAGTGGTGTCGGCCGACCACGGCCGCATGTTCTTCGAGGGCGAGCGCCAGCGCTACCTGGAGCTGGATGACGGCCACCAGGTGGAAGGGCCGGCCAACGGTGCGCTGGACTACAAGCTGATGACCTTCGCGCGCAACGACGTGGCCATGCCCGACGGCGCCGATACCCGCCAGAAGGACGACCCCGAACTGCTGCCGACCACCCAGCTGCTGGGCGACGCGCGGCCGGCGGCGCAGGCGCAGCTGCATTCGCGCATCACCCCGCCGCTGATCGCGCTGGCGTTCGCGCTGATGACGCTGCCGCTGGCGCGCAGTTCGCCGCGCCAGCAGCGCTACGGGCGCATGATGCTGGCGTTCCTGGCCTACCTGGTGGGCATGAACCTGATGTTCATCGGTACGCGCTGGATCGCCGATGGCAAATTGTCCGGCAGTGTCGGTCTGTGGTGGCTGAGCCTGCCGCTGCTGGCGCTGGCGATCTGGATGTACCTGCGTGACGGCAAGCTGTCGCGCCCGCGGAGGACCGCATGAAGTTTCGCCCGATGCGGTTTGATCTTTATCTTGGCCGGTCGGTGTTCGGCACGGTGCTGCTGACCTGGGCGGTGTTGTTGGGCCTGGACGTGGTGATGGCCTTCTCCGGCGAATTCAAGGATGTGGGCAAGGGCGGTTACACGATCGGCCACGCGGCCGCGTGGGTGCTGTACACGGTGCCGCGCCGGGCCTACACCTTCTTCCCGACGGCGGCGGTGATCGGCTCGCTGATGGGGTTGGGGCAGTTGGCCGCGACCTCCGAGCTGACCGCGCTGCGCGCGCTGGGCCTGTCGCGCAAGCGCCTGAGCGCGTCGGTGGCGATCGCGCTGTCGTTGTTGACGGCGGTGATGGTGTTGACCGGCGAGACGCTGGCGCCGTGGGCGCAGAGCCGGGCCGACGACATCCGGATGAGCGCCAAGTGGGGCAACGACATGGCGGTGGCCCGCTATTCGGGCCTGTGGGCGCGCGAGGGCGACACGTTCCTCAACGCGGGCGCAGGCGACGAGCAGCTGCTGCCGGGCGGCGGCACCAAGCTGGTGCTGCGCGATGTGCGGCTGTACAAGATCGGCGAGGACGGCAAGCTGGCGTCGTTGACCTACGCGGGTACGGCTGAGCACGGCGATACGGGCTGGGTGTTGAACAAGGTGCGCCGGGATACGTTCGGGGAGCGCTCGGCCACGCGTGAGACGGCCGAGTCGGAGCCGTGGGATTCGAAACTGGATGCGGCCGCGCTGGCCAGCGGCATGTCCAAGCCGCGCAACCTGCGCGCGGCGGACCTGCGCACCAGCATCGAGTACCGCAAGCGCAACGGGCTGGACGCGCGCGATTACGAGGACATCTACTGGAGCCGGTGGTTCTACCCGGTGAACGTGCTGGCATTGTGCCTGGCGGCGGTGCCGTTCGCGTTCGGCTCGCTGCGCAGCGGCGGGATGGGCAAGCGGTTGTTCCTGGGCATCCTGTTCGCGTTGGGCTTCTGGCTGCTGCAGTTGTTCTTCGGGCGGATGGCCGGTGCGTTGAAGTTCGATTACCGCATAGCCTACGCACTGCCGCCGATCGTGATGCTGGTGGTGTCGGGGATGCTGTTCCGGCGCAAGTCGGGATAACGCGGCGCGGTCGTATTGCTGGCACCCGCTTCAGGGCGGGTCGCTTTTTTTGAGGGGGTAGAGCCACGCCATGCGTGGCTGCGCGCTGACGGTCTACGTGCGGCGTTTCCGTTGCCGTCGCGGGAGCGGGCCAGGCAGCCCCCTCCAGGACACGCCGTAAACCCATCCATGGGGGCTCCTCCACAACATCCATGTTGTGGAGGGTCCTGGAGGGGGCTGCCTGACCCGCTCTGGAAGGTGGGTCGTGTGCGGCCGGAAGGGCGCTGCCAGGTAGTGCCGGCCGCTGGCCGGCTCCACGCAGAACCATCACCGCCCAGGTAGTGCCGGCCGCTGGCCGGCTCCACGCAGAATCATCACCGCCCCGGAACATGTCAGGCGGTATCGGGAGCCGGCCAGCGGCCGGCACTACCGGAATGTGTCACGCAGTATCGGGAGCCGGCCAGCGGCCGGCACTACCGGAATGTGTCACGCAGTATCGGGAGCCGGCCAGCGGCCGGCACTACCGGAATGTGTCAGGCGGTATCGGGAGCCGGCCAGCGGCCGGCACTACCGGTTCAGCGCTTCGGTAGGCGTCGCAGGCGCGTGCCGCTGGCGCGGTCGTGCCAGGTCAGGCGCTGGCGGTCGACCAGCGACCACCACAGGCCGAGCCCACCGAGCAGGACCGAGACGGTGCCGACGGCGTAGCGCAGCCACAGCTGCCGGCGGTTGGGCGCGGTGCCGTCGGCGGTGGTGACCTGCAGGCGCCAGGGACGCATGCCCAGGGTCTGGCCGCCGCGGCGCCAACTCAGGGTGGCGTACAGGCCGGTGACGATCCAGCAGCACAGCCAGAGCAGCCACTGCAGCGCGCTGAAGGGGGCGATGTTGTCGCGCGCGGCGTGGCCGGACAGGGTGTAGCCCACGGTGAACAGTGTGCCCGCCAGCATCCACAGCGCCAGCGCGGGGAACAGGTCGTAGAGCAGCGCCAGCAGGCGCCACAGCAGCAGGCTGGCGGGGCGATCGGTGGCGGCAGCGGGAGCGGTGGTGGTGGCCATGGGCCGAGCATACCTGCGCCATGGCGCCGGTTCGATGGCCGGGCTGCGTCCGGCTCCGTATGCTGGCCGCATGTCCGAAGCCTCCACACCCGCACTGCGCCGCCAGCTTGTGCAGCACCTGCCGCCCCTGCGCGATGCCGACAACGCGCTGATCCAGCGCTTCCTCGATGCGATCTGGGCCGAGCAGGGCCTGGCGCAGGCCAGCCTGGACAGCTATCGACGCGACCTGGAAGGCGTGGCGCGCTGGCGCGATGGCGCCGCCGGCGGGTTGGCGGCGATCGACCGGGCCGGTCTGTTCGACTACCTGGCCTGGCGCGCGCGGCACGGGTGGTCGCCACGCAGTACCGCGCGGCTGTTGTCGGCGCTGCGCGCGTTTTTTGCCGATGCACTGCGCCGCGGGCAGCGCAGCGACGACCCCAGCGTGCTGCTGGATCCGCCGCGGTTGCCGCGGCTGCTGCCCAAGGCGCTGGCCGAAAGCCAGATCGAGGCACTGCTGGATGCGCCGGATGTCGACACGCCGATCGGCCTGCGTGACCGGGCGATGCTGGAGCTGATGTACGCCGCCGGCCTGCGCGTGAGCGAGCTGGTGCAGCTGCCCGCCAATGCGGTCAACCTGCGCCAGGGCGTGCTGCGGGTGACCGGCAAGGGCAGCAAGGAACGGCTGGTGCCGTTGGGAGAGGAGTCCCAGCATTGGCTGGAACGCTACCTGGCCCAGTCGCGGCCGCTGCTGGCCGGCAAGCGCGCGGTACCGGCCGGGGCCGATGGCAGCGTGCCGATGTTCGTGGAGCCGTCGCTGCACCCGCTCAGCCGCCAGCAGTTCTGGGCGCTGGTGAAGAAGTACGCGGCGCTGGCCGGGATCGATCCGGTGCGGATCAGCCCGCACGGCCTGCGGCACAGCTTCGCCACCCACCTGCTCAACCACGGCGCGGACCTGCGTGCGCTGCAGATGCTGCTGGGGCACAGCTCGCTGTCGACCACCCAGATCTACACGCTGGTGGCGCGTGAGCACCTGCAGAAGCTGCACGCCCGGCATCATCCGCGCGGCTGAGCGCCCGGGCGGGCCGGCGGCGCGCCCTGTTTCGCTGCGGTCCAGCTGTGCGCCGGGGCGGCTGTGCGAGAATCGCGCTTACCTTCTTTCCTGACGGACTGCTCGATGCTCCGTGTTGCCATTGCCGCCCTCTTCGGTGCGCTCAGCCTGACTGCCTGCGCGCAGCAACCGTCCGCGCCTGCCGCCAGCAAGGGCGCCAGCCCCGCGGCGGCCGCCACGCCTGCCGCACCTGCCGCCGGCAGTGCCGATGAGCGGGTGCGCAGCGCACTGCAGAAGCTGGACCCCAAGTTCGCGCCGGACTACATCGGTGCCGCGCCCTTCCCGGGCTTCCGCGAAGTGCTGGTGGGCGGGCAGGTGCTGTACGTCACCGATGACGGCCGCTACCTGATGCAGTCCCAGCCCTACGACATCCAGAACAAGGCGCCGGTCAGCAGTGCCGGGCTGCTGGCGTACCGGCAGAAGCTGCTGGCGAAGGTGCCGCAGGCCGAACGCATCGTGTTCGCCGCGCCCAATGCCAAGTACACCGTGAGCGTGTTCACCGATATCGAGTGCGGGTACTGCCGCAAGCTGCACCAGGACATCGCCGAGCTCAACCGCAACGGCATCACCGTGGAATACCTCGCGTTTCCGCGCATGGGCCTGGGCAGCCAGGACTACACCGACATGATCTCGGTGTGGTGCGCGGCCGATCGCAAGCAGGCCCTCACCGCGGCCAAGACCGGCAAGCCGGTGGCACCGAAGAACTGCACCAACCCGGTGGCCATGCAGTACACGCTGGGCCAGCAGATGGGCGTGAATGGCACCCCGGCAATCTTCGCCGCCGATGGCACCCAGCTGGGCGGCTACCTGCCGCCGGCACAGCTCAAGGCGGCGCTGGAGCGCACCACGGCGGGCGGCAGCCGCTGAAACCAGAACGCCCCGGCAGTGCCGGGGCGTTTTTTTGTGTGGCGCGCGGGCTGCGCGTCACCGTTTCAGGTCAATTCAACCCGTCGCTGATGGCCTTGGTCAGGGTGCCCTGCGGGTCATCGCCGCTGAACTCCCAGAAGAACGCGCCGCCCAGTCCCTGCGCCTTCACGTAGCCCATCTTCTCGGTGACCATCGCCGGCGTATCCACGCTCCAGAAGGTGGTGCCGTTGGAGATCCACGTGGCCTTGGCGACGTTGTCGGTGTAGACCGGCCAGGTCAGGTTCTTGAGCACCTTCCAGTCTTCGATGCCGGCTTCATACGTGCCCGGCGCCGCGCCGCTGGCGCTCTTGTACAGGCCGTTGTTGCCACTGGCCACGCCGGTCCAGCCGCGCCCGTAATAGCCGATGCCAAGGTTCAACTTGGACGCCGGCACGCCACGGCTCAGGAACGCCTCCATCGCATCGTTGCTGTTGTAGAGCTTCTGGTCGCCGGTGGACGGGTCGGCCGGGGAGTCGAACAGCGCCGAGTGATGGTTGGTCTGCGGATCCCACGCACCGTGGAAGTCGTAGGTCATCACGTTGATGAAATCCAGGTACGGGTGGTAGGCCGCCGGGTCGGTCACGCGGATCTTGTCGATCCCCGCGCCCACCGCCACGGTCAGCAGCAGCCCGGGCCGCACCGCATCGAGCTGGCGGCGGAACTCGGCCAGCAGCGCGGTGTAGTTGGCGTTGTCGGCCGGGGTGCCGCAGCTCAGCCCGCACGCCACCGGGTATTCCCAGTCGATGTCGATGCCGTCGAACACGCCCGCCGCCGCGCCCACGCCACCGGCGCCGTCGGTCACCGGCAGGTTGCCCTTGATGTAGGCATCCACGCACGAGGCCACGAAGGCCTGGCGGTTGGCCGGCTGCGCCGCGCTGGAGAAGCCGCGCGACCAGGTCCAGCCACCCAGTGAGATCAGCACCTTCACGTTCGGGTGCTTGGCCTTGAGCTGCTTGAGCTGGTTCCAGTTGCCGCGCAGCGGCTGGTCCCAGGTGTCGGCACTGCCGCTGACGCTCTCGCCGGCACCGAAGGCCTTGGTGTAGTCGGCGAACGCATCCCCGCCAACGCCGGTGTTCGGGTCGGAGGCCTGGGTCACGCCCACTTCGCAGCGGTTGTTGCGCACGTTGCCGAACGCGTAGTTGATATGGGTGAGCTTGGCCGCCGAACCGCTGGTGTCGATATTCTTGACCCGGTAGTTGCGCCCGTAGATGCCCCACTGGGTGAAATAGCCGATCACCCGCTTGGTGCCGCCGCCCCCGCCGCCGGCCGCGGTGGTCACGCTGATCGAGCCGCTCTGCGCCGAGGCATTGCCGGCGTTGTCGCGGGCACGCACGGTGTAGGTGTAGGCCGTGCTGGCGGTGAGCCCGCCGTCGGTGTACTGGGTGGCGCTGGGCGAGCCGACCAGGCTGCCGTTGCGGTACACGTCGTAGCCGGCCACGCCGCTGCCGCCGCTGTTGTCGGTGGCCGCGCTCCAGGCCAGGTTGACCGTGGTGGCGGTTTTGGACGGCGAGGCCAGGCCGCCGGGCACGCTGGGCGGGGTGGTGTCGTTGCTGGCGGCGGTGACGGTCACGCTGACCGTGGCCGAGGAGGTCACCGCGTTGTTGTTGTCGGTGGCCACCGCCTTGAAGGTGTGGCTGCCGGCCGATGCATTGGCCCAGGTCACGCTGTACGGCGCGCTGGTGTCGATGCCCAGCGAGGTGCCGCCGCGGAAGAATTCGACCTTGCTGACACTGCCATCGCTATCGGCGGCGTTGGCGCTCACGGTGATGCTGCTGCCGGCGGTGAAGCTGGCCCCGGCCGTGGGCGAGGTCAGGCTGACGGTCGGCGGCTGGTTGCTGCCGCTGCCATCGCAGGCGCCCAGGTTGGTGTAGTAGGGCGCACCGGCCGGGTGGTCGGGTGGGGCATTCCAGATGTCCTGGTTGGCCCGGTAGAGCACGCCCCCTTTCTGCAGGGTGGTGCCGGAGAGGTAGATCACCGCGGCGTTCCATTCCGGCGCGCCGGTACAGTTGGCGGCCAGCGCCAGGCTGGGCGTGGCGGCCGCCGCCAGGGCCAGGGCGAGCAGCCAGCGTTTGTGGCGGGCGGCCGGCTGGGGGGATATCGATGTCACCGCACTGCGCATCATCGGGTCAGGCATGGTCTTACTCCGATCTAGTGATGGGCGCGGGCCGCCGGGTGGGGCGGCCCGCGTGCAGCAGGTCCGAGCGCCGGGGAGAGGCCGGCAACAGCAGTGGGGGCGGACGAGGGCCTGACCGGAAGGCAGGTCGGGCAGGCGAGGACAACGTTGTCATGCATTCGTCCGGCAATCCGTGAGCCAGCGCAAGGTTCGGCCGTGAAGACGGCGCGGCGGTGCCGACTGCCCGCCAAGCCCCGGCGGCCGACTTCGGTACAATGGTGGGCCCCGTTCCCAACCACGGTTCCCCGGACATGATGGTCCTCGAGGGCGCATCCGCCCTTTCGCCGTTCCGCCGCGAACGTCTTGAATCCCGCCTGCAGTCCCTGGCCGCCGATCTGCGCATCACCGGTGCCTGGCATGTCTACTTCATCCAGACCGAGGGCGATGCGGCCCCGGACCCGGCGATCCTGAGCCGGATCCTGGAAGCCCAGCCGGCACTGGCCGGGCAGGAAGCGGGGGCGGTGTCGCGCTTCGTGGTCCCGCGCCTGGGCACGCTCTCGCCGTGGTCGAGCAAGGCCACCGAACTGGTGCGCGGCGCCGGGCAGCCGATCCGCCGGGTCGAACGCGGCCTGCGCATCGACCTGGCCGGGTGGCCGGCCGATGCCGCCGCCCAGGCAGCGGTGGCGCGCGCGCTGCACGACCCGATGACCCAGTCGGTGCTGGACCAGGCCGACCAGGCCCAGGCGCTGTTCAGCGCGCCGGCCCGGGGTGAACTGGAACGCATCGCGCTGGAGGACCTGGAGGCGGCCAACCGCCGCCTCGGCCTGGCCATGGCCCAGGACGAGATCGACTACCTGCGCCAGCGCTTCGGCGAACTGGGCCGCAAGCCGTCGGACGTGGAACTGATGATGTTCGCGCAGGCCAATTCCGAGCACTGCCGGCACAAGATCTTCAACGCCAGCTGGACCATCGACGGCGCCGACCAGCCGCAGTCGCTGTTCCGCATGATCAAGAACACCCACCAGCAGACCCCGCAGCACACGTTGAGCGCCTACAGCGACAACGCCGCGGTGGTCGCCGGCCTGCCTGCATCGCGCTACCGCCCGGATCCGGCCAGTGGCCAGTACCGCAGCGAAGCGGTGGTCGATTCGGCGTTCTGCATCAAGGTGGAAACCCACAACCATCCCACCGCGATCGCCCCGTTCCCGGGCGCGTCGACCGGTGCCGGCGGTGAAATCCGCGACGAAGGCGCCACCGGCCGCGGCGGCAAGCCGAAGGCCGGCCTGACCGGTTTCTCGGTCTCGCACCTGCGCATCCCGACCCTGCCGCAGCCGTGGGAGGCGCCGCGCGCGCTCAACCCGCGCATGGCCCCGGCGCTGGACATCATGCTGGACGGCCCGTTGGGCGGCGCCGCCTTCAACAACGAGTTTGGCCGCCCCAACCTGCTGGGTTACTTCCGCAGCTTCGAGCTGCCCGAAGGGCAGGGCCTGACCCGCGCCTACGACAAGCCGATCATGCTCGCCGGCGGCCTGGGTGCCATCGACCAGAACCAGGTCGAGAAGCTGACCCTGCAGCCGGGCGATGCGGTGATCGTGCTGGGCGGCCCGGCCATGCTGATCGGCCTGGGCGGCGGTGCCGCCAGTTCGGTGGCCTCCGGTGAAAGCGCCGAAGACCTCGACTTTGCCAGCGTGCAGCGCGACAACCCGGAAATGGAGCGCCGCTGCCAGGAAGTGATCGACCGCTGCGTGGCGCTTGGCCTGGACAACCCGATCCGCTGGTTCCATGACGTCGGCGCCGGCGGCCTGTCCAACGCGATTCCCGAGCTGCTGCACGACTCCGGCGTGGGCGGTGTGATCGACCTGGGCAAGGTGCCCGCCGATGACCCGTCGTTGTCGCCGATGCAGTTGTGGTGCAACGAATCGCAGGAACGCTACGTGCTGGGCGTGCCGCAGGCGCGGCTGGCCGAGTTCGCCGCGATCTGCGCGCGCGAACGCTGCCCGTTCGCCGCCGTGGGCGTGGCCACCGCCGAGGAACGCCTGGTGGTGGCCTACGGCGCCACCGTGGACAACATCCCGGCCGATGCACCGATCGACCTGCCGATGGACGTACTGTTCGGCAAGGCGCCGAAGATGCACCGCGACACCGCGCACCCGCCTGCACCGCGCTGGCCGGCGCTGAAGACCGCCGGGCTGGACCTGCATGAAGCGGGCCTGCGCGTGCTGGCCCACCCGTCGGTGGCGTCGAAGAACTTCCTGGTCACCATCGGCGACCGCAGCGTGGGCGGTTTGACCGCACGCGAGCAGATGATCGGCCCGTGGCAGTTGCCGCTGGCCAACGTGGCCATCACCCTGGCCGGCTTCGACACCGTGGCCGGTGAAGCGATGGCCATCGGCGAGCGCACTCCGCTGGCGCTGCTCGATGCCGCTGCCTCGGCCCGCATGGCCGTGGGCGAGGCGATCACCAACCTGTGCGCCGCCCCGGTGGATGCACTGGAGACGGTGAAGCTGTCGGCCAACTGGATGGCCGCCGCCGGCCACAACGGCGAAGACGCGCTGCTGTACGACGCAGTGCGCGCGGTGGGCATGGAGCTGTGCCCGCAGCTGGACCTGAGCATTCCGGTCGGCAAGGACTCGCTGTCGATGCAGGCGCAGTGGCATGCCGATGGCCAGGCACACAAGTCGGTGTCGCCGGTATCGCTGGTGATCTCCGCGTTCGCACCGGTGGCCGATGCCAACGCCCAGCTCACCCCGCTGCTGGACCGCGACACCGACAGCGAGCTGTGGCTGATCGGCCTGGGCGCCGGCAAGCAGCGCCTGGGCGGCTCGATCCTGGCCCAGGTGCATGCCGACCATAGCGACCTGCCCGCGTTTGCCGGCGCCGTGCCGGACCTGGACGATGCGCAGCGCCTGCGCGCGTTCTTTGAACTGATCCGCGATGCGCGCCAGGCCGGCCTGCTGCTGGCTTACCAC
Organism: Stenotrophomonas sp. 2619; assembly: GCF_040548725.1. NCBI lineage: Bacteria > Pseudomonadati > Pseudomonadota > Gammaproteobacteria > Lysobacterales > Lysobacteraceae > Stenotrophomonas > Stenotrophomonas sp. 2619. The sequence continues at coordinate 93,959 of NZ_JBEPSF010000009.1, forward strand.
GACCGCAGCGATGGCGGTGCCTTCGCCGCGCTCTGCGAAATGGCCTTCGCCTCGCGCCTGGGCCTGGACATCACCCTGGATGCCTGGGGCGATGATCCGTTCCGCAGCCTGTTCAATGAAGAGCTGGGTGCGGTGGTGCAGATCGCCAAGGAAGACCGCGCCGCGTTCGCCGACCTGGTCGAACGCCACGCGCTGACCGAGTGCGCCCAGCGCATCGCGCGCCCCACCACCGCGCCGGTGGTGCGGGTGTCGCTGCAGGGCGAGAGCCTGGTCGAGTGGCGCTGGGAAGCGCTGTTCGATGCCTGGTGGTCGGTGACACACGCCATGCAGAAGCTGCGCGACAACCCCGACAACGCCGACCAGGAGCGGGCGGTCGCGCGCAACTTCAACGCGCCGGGCCTGAAGCCGAAGCTCACCTTCGATATCAACGAAGACGTGGCTGCGCCCTTCATCAACACCGGCGCGCGCCCGCGCGTGGCGGTGCTGCGCGAGCAGGGCGTCAATGGCCAGATTGAAATGGCCAACATCTTCGAACGTGCCGGCTTCAGTTCGTTCGACGTGCACATGAGCGACCTGATCGAAGGGCGCGTCGCACTGTCCGATTTCACCGGCCTGGTCGCCTGCGGCGGCTTCAGCTATGGCGACGTGCTCGGGGCCGGCCGCGGTTGGGCCACCTCGGTGCTGGAACGCAGCGCACTGCGCGATGCCTTCGCCGCGTTCTTCGCACGCGACGACAGCTTCGCCCTGGGCGTGTGCAACGGCTGCCAGATGATGAGCCAGCTCAAGGACATCATCCCCGGTGCCGAGCACTGGCCGCAGTTCCGCCGCAACCGCAGCGAGCAGTTCGAAGCGCGCACCGCGCTGCTGGAAGTGGTGGAGTCGCCGTCGATCCTGCTGCGCGGCATGGCCGGCTCGCGCCTGCCGGTCGCGGTTGCGCATGGCGAAGGCCAGGCGGTGTTCGCCACCGCCGTGGACCAGGCGGCCGCACGCGTCTCGCTGCGTTACGTCGATGGCGATGGCAACGTGGCCACCCAGTACCCGCTCAACCCGAACGGTTCGCCGGACGGCATCACGGGCCTGACCACCAGCGACGGTCGCGTCACCATCATGATGCCGCACCCCGAGCGCACGCCGCGCGCGCTCAACCTGAGCTGGCGTCCGAGCGAGTGGCAGGGCGATTCGCCGTGGCTGCGGATGTTCCGCAACGCACGCGTATGGTGCGGCTGATACTGCGCACGTCATTGTTGTTGAAGCGGTGAAAATCGCGTGAAGAAACCGCCGGCCCGTCCGGCGGTTTTCTTTTGTGTGGAATGGAAAATGATCGGCAGCAATGAGTTACAGCGCGTTACAGCGTGAAAATCCGTTATAGCCATTACTCACATGAAACTAACGCAATCAGCATGTTTCTCGTCGGTTTTGTGACGCGCATCGCTGTCGGAAGTTTTTCTACGTCAAAGTCTTGACGTTGCTGAAACTGTACGTTAACACTGCATCCTCATTTCGAAAGCGTTCAGTTCTGCAGTAACCGCATGGATGGCGAGTCGGCTGTACGTCTGTAGCAAGCCATTCGGCGCAACGCAGTAAATCAAGCGAGTAAACGCCCCCAGGGGACGTTGGACCACACGGTCCGGCGTTGGCGTCGCTTTGCCTAAAACCAGCCCACTCAGGAGTCGCATCGATGAATCGGATTTATCGCAAGGTCTGGAACAAAGCACTGGGGCAAATGGTTGTCGCCTCGGAATTGGCCACCAGCCAGTCTGCCGGCGTGGTCATCGACCAGCGACGATCCACCGACACGCGCGCCACGTCGCTGCTGTCGGGTGCCATCGCGTTGACACTCGGGTTGGGCTTGGCAGGGCTGGCGCCGGCTGCCCTGGCGCAGTCGGTGGAAGTGGGCGGCAATGCCAACTGCGTTGTACTCAACAGCAAGATCCTGGACAGCTGCGTGGTCGACGGCAGCGCCAGCGCCACCGGCAGCAATGCAGTGGCCATCGGCAGCAACAGCACCGCCTCGGCCAGCAACAGCGTTGCGCTCGGTGCGGGCTCCAAGGCCAACCGCGCCAACACGGTGTCGGTGGGTGATGCCGGCAAGGAGCGCCAGGTCACCAACGTGGCCGCCGGTACCGCCGCCACCGATGCGGTGAACAAGGCCCAGCTGGACAAGGTCGCGGTTGCTGCCGAGGGCGCGACCCGCTATTTCAAGGCCGACGGCGCGGGCAACGACAGCGACGCGGCCACGATCGACGGTGACGGCGCGCTTGCCGCCGGTGCCGGTGCCACCGCCGAGGGCGACGGCGCCACCGCCGTGGGGCAGGGCAGCCAGGCGCTGGCCAATGCCACCACGGCCACCGGCAGCCAGGCCATTGCGGCCGGTCTGGGCGCCAGCGCCTTTGGCCAGAACACGCTGGCCTTCGGCGACGCCAGCACGGCAGTGGGGCAGAGTGCCGCTGCGTTCGGCCTCGGTGACGTCGCGCTGGGCGCGCACGCACTGGCCGCCAGCGAGAACGGTGCGGCCACCGCGATTGGCGGCCTGGCCGAAGCCAGCGCCGACGGTGCCACCGCCATCGGCGGCGGCGCCCTGGCCATTGGCGCGGGCAGCACCTCGCTCGGCCGTGGCGCGGGCAGTGGCGGTGAAGCTTCGGTGGCGGTCGGCGCGTTCAGCGTGGCCGTGGCCGATTTCAGCGCCGCGCTCGGGTCCAACTCCGCGGCCGTGGCCGTGGGCAGCGTGGCGCTGGGCGCCGGCTCCTACGCCGATCGCATCGACACCGTATCGGTGGGCAACGGCGAAACCGGCCTGCGCCGCCAGATCACCAACGTGGCCGACGGCAGCGAGGCCAACGATGCGGTGAACAAATCCCAGCTGGATGCCGTGGGCGCGGTTGCCGCCACCACCAGCAAGTATTTCCAGGCCACCGGCAGTGACGACAGCGATGCCGGTGCCTACGCCGAGGGCGACAACGCCACCGCCATCGGTGAAGCATCCAACGCACTCGGCAACGGCGCCACCGCGCTGGGCAGTGGTGCCACCGCGGTGGCGCAGAACGCCACGGCGGTCGGCTTCAATGCCGTGGCCACCGGCCAGAACAGCGCCGCCTTCGGCAACAACGCGCAGGCCAACGGCCCGGGCAGCGTGGCGGTCGGGGGCGCGGCGGTGGATGCCGATGGCAACCCGCTGATCACCAACGGTGGCGTGCCGGTCGATACCGGTGCCACCAGCGCCGGCGTCGGCGGTACCGCCGTGGGTGCCAGTGCGGAAGCGGCGGGCTTTGCCTCGTCGTCCTACGGTGTCGGCGCGTATGCGGGCGGCGCGCAGTCGTCGGCCTTCGGTGCGGTGTCCAACGCCATCGGCGACTACTCCACCGCCGTCGGCACGCAGAGCGTGGCCACCGGCAACAGCAGCACCGCCATCGGCGGGCCGGCCGACCTGCTGCCCGGCCTGGGCTTCTTCGTGCAGACCCAGGCCATCGGTGAAGCGGCAACGGCCGTGGGTGCCGGCGCCATCGCCAGCGGCGATTACGCCACCGCCAACGGCACCCTGACCGAAGCGTCGGGCACCGAGGCCACTGCCGTGGGCTACTTCGCCTATGCCCCGGGTGAAGGGGCCACCGCGCTGGGCGCGGAAACCTGGGCCAGCGGCGAGCTGAGCACCGCGGTCGGTTTCTACGCCACCGCACGGGGCGCCAACAGCGTTGCGCTGGGTGCCAATTCCACCGCCACGCGCGCCAACACCGTCTCGGTCGGCGATGTCGGCAACGAACGCCAGATCACCCATGTGGCCGCCGGTACCGACGCCACCGACGCGGTCAACAAGGCGCAGCTGGATGGCGTGGCCCAGGTGGCCAATGTCACCGCGAGCCGGTTCAAGGCCAATGGCTCCGATGACAGCGACGTGGGCGCGTTTGCCGAAGGCGATGGCGCGCTGGCCGCAGGCGAGGCCAGCAATGCGCTGGGTGCCGGTGCGGCGGCACTCGGCAACGGGGCCAACGCGCTGGGCGATGACACCGTGGCCGTGGGCCGCAACGTCAGCGCCAATGGCAACGGCAGTGTCGCCATCGGCGGCCTCGGCCAGGCCTATGACGAATTCAACCAGCCGCTGGTCGATGCCGACGGCAACGCCGTCAAGGTAGGCACCACCGCGGCCCAGGATGCGGTGGCGGTCGGCGCGGGCGCCCTGGCCACCGGCACCACCAGCAACGCGTTCGGCAGCGGCGCGCAGGCCACCGGCAGCAACAGTCTGGCCGCCGGTTACAAGGCGCGCGCCACCGGCGACTACAGCGTGGCGCAGGGCGACAACGCCTTCGCCAGCGGCGAGGAAACCACCGCCACCGGCGCCTACGCATGGGCCACCGAAGACGGTGCCACCGCGTTCGGCGCCAGTGCCTGGGCCACCGCGGCCAACGGCACGGCGGTGGGTCAGTCGGCGTGGGCCAGCGGCACCGGCTCCACCTCGATCGGCTACAACAGCTGGGCGCGCGGCAGCAGCGCCACCGCGCTGGGTCGCGGTGCGTTCGGCTACGGCGACAACAGCGTCGCGGTCGGCTTCCAGGCGCTGGGCAACAGCATCAACACCATCGCCATCGGCACCAACGTGGTGGCCGGCGGTGAAAGCGCCATCGGTATCGGTGCCGGCAGCAATGCCAGTGCGTCCAATGCGGTGGCGCTCGGCGCCGGCTCGGTCGCCGACCGCGCCTACACCGTGTCGGTGGGCAGCAGCACCCGCCAGCGCCAGGTCACCAACGTCGCCGCCGGTACCCAGGGCACCGATGCGGTGAACCTGGACCAGCTCACCGACGCCACCGCGCAGTTCCAGGCCAGCGGTGACGGCGTGGCCGTGGCCGGTGGCGAGGAAAGCGTGGCGGCCGGTTCCAACGCGGCTACCGATGGCGACTACGCCACCGCCGTAGGCTCGTCCAGCTTCGCCGCCGGCAGTGGCGCCACCGCGCTGGGCAGCGGCGCGTTCGCACTGGCCGACAACGCCAGTGCGGTGGGCTTCAATGCACTGGCCAGCGGTGCAAACGCGATCGCCGTGGGCGCCAACGCGCAGGCCAGCGGCGAATACGCCACGGCCACCGGCGCCGAAAGCGAAGCTTCCGGCGAGCAGAGCACTGCCACCGGCGCGGCCAGCGTCGCGTCCGGTGCGGGCAGCTTCGCCGGCGGTGCGTTGTCCGACGCGGCCGGCGAAGAGTCGGTGGCGCTGGGCTACTACAGCAGCGCCAGTGGCCAGGGCGCGACCGCCGTGGGCGCCGAGAGCGTGGTCAGCGGCACCTTGTCGGCCGGCTACGGCTTCGGTGCCGAAGCCACCGCCGGTTACACCACCGCCATCGGCGGGCTGGCCGTGGCCAGCGCCTTCAACGCCACCGCACTGGGCAGCTTCGCCCAGGCCACCGGGTCCAACAGCGTGGCCGTCGGCGGTGATGCCGAAGCCTCCGGGGCGTACAGCACCGCCACCGGCCAGGGCAGCCTGGCCACCGGCACCAACAGCGTGGCCGTGGGCGGTTCGCTGTTCGGTCTGCTGCCCACCGAAGCCTCGGGCAACTACTCCACCGCCGTGGGCGGCGGGGCATGGTCGCCGGGCGTGAACAGCACCGCGCTCGGCAACGCGGCTACCTCCAGTGGTGAGAACAGCGTGGCCCTCGGTGCCGATTCCATCGCCGACCGCGACGACAGCGTGTCGGTCGGCAGTGCCGATGCGCAGCGCCAGATCACCAACGTGGCCGCCGGTACCGAAGGCACCGATGCGGTCAACCTCAATCAGTTGAACGCGGTGGCCGCCGCGGGTGAAGCCACCAGCAAGTACTTCCAGGCCAGCGGCAGCGACAACAGCGATGCCGGTGCGTACGTGGAAGGCGACGACGCGCTGGCCGCCGGTGAAGCGGCCAATGCAATCGGCGACGGTGCCACCGCACTGGGTGCCGGTGCCAATGCGCTGGCCGCCAGCGCCACGGCAGTGGGCACCAACGCACTGGCCAGTGCCGACGGTGCCGCCGCTCTGGGCAGCAATGCGCAGGCCACGGACGAGAACAGCGTGGCGCTGGGCAGCAACGCCAGCGCCAGCGAGATCGGTGCCAGCGCGGTCGGCGGTGGGGCCATTGCCAGCGGCGCTTATGCCACCGCCAACGGCTTCGAGGCGTCAGCCAGTGGCCAGCAGGCCACCGCGACCGGCTTCCGCAGCACCGCGTCGGACGCCGGCGCATCGGCCTTCGGCAGCTACAGCGAAGCCACCGGGCGCCTGTCCAACGCATTGGGCTACGGCGCGATCGCGTCCAACGCCCTGGCCACTGCCGTGGGCACGTCGGCCACGGCCTCGGGGGCCAGTTCGGTGGCGCTGGGTGAATCCAGCGAAGCGACCGGCGATGAAAGCGTGGCCATCGGTGGCTCGACCTTCTTCGGCCTGCTGCCGGCCCGTGCCAGCGGCACCGGTGCGGCGGCGTTCGGTGCCGGTGCCTGGGCAACCGATGACTACGCCACCGCGATCGGCTGGAACTCGTGGGCCGATGTGGCCAACAGCACCGCGCTCGGTGCCAACGCCATCGCAGAAGGCGTCAACAGTGTCGCGCTGGGCGCCGGTTCGTCGGCCGAGCGTGACAACACGGTTTCAGTCGGCACCGCCACCGCGCAGCGGCAGATCACCAACGTGGCCGACGGTACCGAAGGCACCGATGCGGTCAACGTCAATCAGTTGAGCGCCGTGGCCGAGGTGGCCGAGCAGACCAACCGCCAGTTCAAGGCCTCCGGCAGCGGCAACGGCGATGACGTGGGGGCCTATGTCGATGGCGCCTACGCCACCGCCGCCGGTGAAGCCGCCAATGCGTACGGCACTGGCGCATCGGCCTACGGCAGCGGCGCACTGGCCTCCGGCCGCAATGCGTCGGCGTCAGGCTTCAACGCCTCGGCCACCGCCGATTCGGCTACCGCCATCGGTGGCGCGCTGTACTACGAAGATGCCAACGGCAACGTGATCCTGGACAAGGCCACCAGTGCCAGCGGCACCGGTGCCACCGCGCTCGGCGCCGGTGCACAGGCCACCGGGGTGTTCAGCACCGCCAGCGGTGCCGGTGCCACTTCGGCCGGGCTGCAGTCGGCGGCGTTCGGCTACAGCGCCGAAGCGGGCAGCGACTACAGCACCGCAGTGGGCGCGTTCAGCGCGGCCAGCGGGGTGCGGACCACCGCGCTCGGCTACGGCGCCGAGGCCAGCGGCGACTACGCCTCGGCACTCGGCTGGGGCAGCACCGCCTCCGGTGCCTACGCCAACGCCATCGGCTACGCCTCGCAGGCCAGCGGTGCCAACAGCGTCGCGGCCGGTTCCAATGCCTGGGCCACTGCAGCGCAGACCACCGCGGTTGGCCAGCTGGCGTGGGCCACCTCGGCCGGCTCCACCGCGATCGGCCAGGACAGCTACGCCTACAGCGGCATCAATGCCACGGCGGTGGGCAAGAGTTCCTCGGCCAGTGGCGCGGGCAGCGTCGCGCTGGGCGCCGGTGCACGCACCAGCGAAGCCAACGTGGTCTCGGTCGGTGGCGGCAACGGCACCACCGGTCCGGCCACGCGCCGCATCACCAACGTCGGTGCGGCGGTGAACGCCAACGACGCGGTGAACAAGGCCCAGCTGGACAGCGTGGCGGCCACCGCCGATGCCGTCGGCAAGCACTTCAAGGCCAGCGGCACCGGCGTGGCCACCGCCAGCGGCAGCGATGCACTCGCCGCCGGTTCCGGCGCTGCCGCCAGTGGCAACCGCAGCAGCGCGCTGGGTGCGGCATCGGTGGCCTCGGCCACGGGTGCCACGGCCATCGGTGCCGATGCGTCGGCACGCGGTGACAACAGCACCGTGATCGGCCGCTCGGCCTCCACCAACGCCACCAACGGCGTGGCTATCGGCAACGGGGCCTTCGCCAGCAACGGTGCCGGCAGCATCGCCATCGGCGCGGGGGCCGGGGTGTCCGGCGCCGGTTCGGTGGCACTGGGCGCGGGCTCACGTGCGGTCGAAGCCAACGTGGTGTCGGTGGGCGGTGGCAACGGCACCGACGGTCCGGCCACGCGCCGCATCGTCAACGTCGCCGCCGGCCGCATCGCCGCCGGCAGCACCGATGCAGTGACCGGTGGCCAGCTCAACACCACCAACCAGCGCGTGGGCGCGGTGGAAACCCGCGTGGGTGACATCGACGAGCGTATCGGCTCGGTGGAAACCGTGACCGCCAATGCGCTCAGCTACGACGACGCCAGCCGCGACAAGGTCACCTTGTCCGGCGTGCAGGGTACGGTGCTGGACAACGTCGGCAGCGGGTCGATCGCCTCCGGCAGCCGCCAGGCCATCAACGGTGGCCAGCTCTTCCAGTCGCTGTCCGATGCCGCCAGCTTCCTCGGCGGTGGTGCCAGCGTGGGCATGCAGGGCGTGTTCGTGGCCCCCAACTATGTGATCCAGGGGACCACGTACAACAACGTGGGTGACGCGTTGGGTGCGCTGGATCGCAAGGTCAGCGACCTCGACCAGCGGGTGGCAGGCGGCAGCACGGCACGCGCACGCAGCGCAGCGGCACCGTCGGCCGCTGTGGCCAGTGCGTCGCTGGCCACCGCCGATGAGCGCGTGGCCAGCGCCAGCGTGCAGGGTGCGCCGACGGCCGCCAGTGCGGGCAGTGCGCAGGTAGCCAACGCACCGGCCGCCGCCGCACCGACCGCGGTCAACGCGGTGGTCATGGGCGAGGGTGCCGTGGCCAGCGGGGCCTCGGCCACCGCGATCGGCCAGGGAGCCACTGCAACGGCGGCCAACTCGGTCGCACTGGGCCAGGGCTCGGTTGCCGATCGTGCCGACACGGTGTCGGTGGGCAGCGTGGGTAACGAACGCCAGGTGGCCAACGTTGCCGCTGGCACGCAGGCCACCGATGCGGTCAACAAGGGCCAGCTGGACGGCGGCATCGCAACGGCCAACAGCTACACCGACCAGCGCTTCGGCGCGATGGCCGACAGCTTCGACATCTACAAGGGCGAAATCGACCAGCGTCTGCGCCATCAGGACCGTCGCATCGACCGCCAGGGCGCGATGAGCGCGGCGATGCTCAACATGGCCACCAGCGCCGCCGGCGTGCGCACCCAGAACCGGGTGGGCGTGGGCGTGGGCTACCAGGGCGGGGAGTCGGCGTTGTCGCTGGGTTACCAGCGTGCGCTCAGCGAACGCGCCACGGTGACCATCGGCGGTGCCTTCAGCAGCGATGACAGCTCGGTGGGCGTGGGTGCCGGCTTCGGCTGGTAAGCAGACGTGGCAAGGCGTGGCCTGGTTGGGCCACGCCGCAAGCAATGCAAGGCCTGAGGGGGCGGGTCACGGGAACCCTGGCCAGGGCCGGCCAGGGAACTCGCATGGAATGTTGGCCTGAACAGTCGTTTGATCATGACCTTGAAGAGGATTTCAACGTGACCAGTAAGCAGAACCTTCGCATCAACGTGCTGGCAGCCGCGCTGCTGTCGATCTCGGCCGGTTCGGCGTTCGCCGCCAGCCCGCGTACCGAGGAACCCAAGCGCCCGGCCACTGCCGCGCAGCAGACCAGCAACGGCATCATCGTCAAGTACCGCGCCGGCAGCGCTGCTGCCACGGACCGTTCGGCCAAGCTGGCCGTGGTCAACTCGGCGCTGTCGCGCGCGACGCTCAACGGTGGCACCGCGCGCGCTGGCGCGCTCAACCCGCAGGTGGTGCGCAAGCTCGGCGTGGGCGCCGACCTGATCCGCCTGCAGAGCCGCCTGGGCGATGCCGAACTGCAGAAGGTGCTGGCCGAACTGAAGGCCGACCCGACCGTGGAATACGCCGTGGTCAATGCGCGCATGCAGCGCGCCGACCTGCGCGCCAAGCCGACCGAAACCAAGCAGCTGGTGCCCAACGACCCGTACTACGCGCAGTACCAGTGGCACTTCGGCAACGCCACCGGCGGCATCAACGCGCCGTCGGCGTGGGATGTGTCGCAGGGCGAGGGCGTGGTGGTTGCGGTGATCGATACCGGCATCCTGCCCAACCATGAAGACTTCAGCGGCAACCTGCTGGAAGGCTACGACTTCATCAGCGACGCCGAAACCTCGCGCCGTCCGACCGACGCCCGCGTCCCGGGTGCGCTGGATTACGGCGACTGGGTGGAGAACGACAACGAGTGCTACACCGGCTCGCTGGCCGAAGACAGCTCCTGGCACGGCACGCACGTGGCCGGCACGGTCGCCGAAGCCACCAACAACGGCGTCGGCATGGCCGGTGTCGCGTACAAGGCCAAAGTGTTGCCGGTGCGCGTACTTGGCAAGTGCGGCGGCAGCCTGGCCGACATCGCCGATGCCATCACCTGGGCTTCCGGCGGCACCGTGGCGGGCATTCCGGCCAACGCCAACCCGGCTGAAATCATCAACATGAGCCTGGGCGGCAGTGGTGCCTGCGACCCGGTCTACCAGGCCGCGATCAACGGTGCGGTGTCGCGTGGCACGCTGGTGGTGGTGGCCGCGGGCAACGCCGGCGGCAACGTCGCCAATGCGCGGCCGGCCAACTGCAACAACGTGGTTGCGGTGGGCGCCACGCGCATCACCGGCGGCATCACCTACTACTCCAACTACGGCGCGGCGGTGGATCTGTCGGCCCCGGGTGGCGGTGGCAGCGTCGATGGCAATCCGGGTGGTTACATCTGGCAGGCCATCTCCAGCAGCACCACCTCGCCGGAACTGGGTACCTCCGATTACGGCGGCAAGGGCGGCACCTCGATGTCCTCGCCGCACGTGGCAGCAGTGGCCGCCCTGGTGCAGAGCGCACGCATCGCCAACAACCGCGACGCGTTCACCCCGGCCCAGCTGGAAACCCTGCTCAAGGAAACCGCGCGCAAGTTCCCGGTGACCATCCCGGCGGCCACCCCGATCGGCACCGGCATCGTCGATGCCAAGGCAGCGCTGGCCAAGGCGCTGGAAGAAGAGTGCACCGAGAACTGCGGTCCGACTGCGATCCCGCTGACCAACAAGGTGGCCGTGGGCGGCCTGAGCGGCGCCGGTGGCAGCGAAGTGCTGTACAGCTTCGACGCGCAGGCCGGCAAGGTGCTGAGCCTGCTCACCTACGGCGGCAGCGGCAACGTGTCGGTGTACGTCAGCCAGGGCAAGGAGCCGACCGCCACGGTGTTCGACGCCAAGTCGACCCGTCCGGGCAACAGTGAAACCGTGCGTTTCACCGCGCCGGTGGCGGGCACGTACTACATCAAGCTGGTCGGCGAGTCCGCGTTCAGCGGCGTCAGCGTCATCGCCAACCAGTAACGGGTGTGTGGTTGTTGGGGAGCCGGTCCTGTGACCGGCTCCCCATTTTTTTGGGCGATCATCAACCCGGTAGAGCCACCCCATGGGTGGCTGCCGCGCAGATCGTGCACCACGCGCAGCCACCCATGGGGTGGCTCTACCCCCTGTGTGGGTGCGTTATCTTTCCCTGGTCATGCCTGTCGCCATTTACCCAGGCATACGGCGGTCCTGCGGGCCGCGTCGATTTCACATCGCACCGGCACGTAAAGCGACCCGCTGAACTGCTAAAGTCATGCGGTCGCCAGGAGAGCTTCGTGAACGCGGTTGCCCACGATCCCACTGCAGAAACCACTGCGGAAACCCGCATCGTCGAAGCGTTGCTGCGCAACGGGCGCCTGAAGGAAGGCGACCTGGCGCGGGCACGTCCGCTGCACCGCGAATCCGGCGGCAGCCTGCTGCAGTTGCTGGTGCGGCTGGGCCTGGTGTCCGAACGCGACCACGCCCAGGCCAGCGCCGAGGTGCTGGGCCTGGCCCTGCTCGACGCGCGTGCCGTGCCCGAAGTGGCCCCCGAATCGCTGCTCGACGCACTGCCGTTGTCGCTGCGCTTCCTCAAGCAGTTCCACGTCTGTCCGCTGGCCCTGCACGATGGCGTGCTGGACCTGTGGCTCAGCGACCCGCAGGACCCCTATGCCGCCGACGCCGTGCGCCTGGCGATGGGGGTGCCGGTGCGGCTGCACGTGGGGCTGCGCTCGGAGATCGATGACCTGATCGAGCGCTGGTACGGCCAGGGCCGCAGTGCGATGGGGGCAATCGTCGAAACCGCCGATGGCGAAGGCAGCGCGGTCGACGACATCGAACACCTGCGTGACCTCGCCTCCGAAGCGCCGGTGATCCGCCTGGTCAACCTGGTGATCCAGCGCGCCTTCGAACTGCGCGCCTCGGACATCCACATCGAACCGTTCGAAAACCGGCTCAAGGTGCGTTACCGCGTCGACGGCGTGCTGATCGAGGGCGAAAGCCCGCCAGCCAACCTCACCGCCGCGGTGATCAGCCGCGTCAAGATCATGGCCCGGCTCAACATCGCCGAACGCCGCCTGCCGCAGGACGGTCGCATCATGCTGCGCGTGCAGGGCAAGGAACTGGACCTGCGCGTGAGCACCGTGCCCACCGCGCACGGCGAAAGCGTGGTGATGCGCCTGCTGGATCGCGATACCGTCGTCTTCGATTTCCACCGGCTCGGGTTCACCGACGCGTTCCTGCCGCAGTTCCGCAAGGTGCTCGAGCAGCCGCACGGTATCCTGCTGGTCACCGGCCCCACCGGCTCGGGCAAGACCACCACGCTGTACACAGCGCTCAGCCAGCTCAATACCGCCGACGTCAAGATCATCACCGTGGAAGACCCGGTGGAGTACCAGATCGAAGGCATCAACCAGATCCAGGCCAAGCCGCAGATCGGGCTCGACTTCGCCCACGCGCTGCGCAGCATCGTGCGCCAGGATCCGGACATCATCATGATCGGCGAAATGCGCGACCTGGAAACGGCGCGCATCGCCATCCAGTCCGCGCTCACCGGCCACCTGGTGTTGTCCACGCTGCACACCAACAACGCCGCCGGTGGCATCACCCGCCTGCTCGACATGGGCGTGGAAGATTACCTGCTCACCTCCACCATCAACGGCATCCTGGCCCAGCGCCTGGTGCGCCGGCTGGAGCCCGAACACGCGCAGCGCTACCTGGCTTCGCCGGAGGAGATCGAGAAGTTCGGGCTGCGTCGCCTGCAGCCGCAGGGCGATATTTTCCTGTATCGCGCACAGCCCTCGGCCATCGCGCCCACCGGCTACCTGGGCCGCACCACCATCATGGAATTCCTGGTGATGAACGACGAGCTGCGCCGCGCGGTGATGCGTCGCGCCGGCATGGGCGAGATCGAACAGATCGCACGCGCGGCCGGCATGCGCACGATGTACGAAGATGGCTTGGCCAAGGCATTGCAGGGCCACACCACGCTGGAGGAAATCCTGCGCGTGACCGAGGAATCCTGATGCACCTGCATCGCACCCGGCCGGCGGACCACTGAGCATGGCGCTGTACCGCTACAAGGCGCTCAATGCGCACGGCGAACTGTTCGACGGGCAGATGGAGGCCGCCAGCGAGGCCGACGTGGTCACCCGCCTGCAGGACCAGGGTCACCTGCCCATGGAAGCGCGCCTGGCCAGCGAGGGCGTGGCCACGGCCACCTCGTGGGCCGCACTGCTGCGCCGCAAGCCGTTCGACGGTGCCGCGCTGGTGCAGTTCACCCAGCAGCTGGCGACCCTGCTGGGCGCCGGGCAGCCGCTGGACCGCGCGCTGACCATCCTGCTGGAACTGCCCGAGGATGAGCGCAGCCGCCGCGCCATCACCGACATCCGCGACGTGGTGCGCGGCGGCGCGCCGCTGTCGGCCGCGCTGGAACGCCAGCACGGGCTGTTCTCGCGGCTGTACATCAACATGGTGCGTGCCGGTGAAGCCGGCGGCAGCCTGCACGACACGCTGCAACGCCTGTCGGAATACCTCGAACGCAGCGCCGAGCTCAAGGGCAGGGTGATCAACGCCTTGATCTACCCGGCGATCCTGCTGGCGGTGGTCGGCGGTGCGCTGCTGTTCCTGCTGGGTTACGTGGTGCCGCAGTTCGCGCTCATGTACGAAAGCCTGGACGTGGCCCTGCCGTGGTTCACCCAGTGGGTGCTGGCTGCCGGGCTGGTGGTGCGCGATGGCTGGCTGGCGATGATCGTGGTGCCGGCGCTGGCGTTGCTGGTGATCGAGCGCAAGCTGCGCCAGCCTGCGTTCCGCCTGGCGATGGACAGCTGGCTGCTGCAGCGCAAGGGCATCGGCCCGCTGCTGGCCAAGCTGGAAACCGCGCGGTTGGCGCGCACCCTGGGCACCCTGCTGCGCAACGGCGTGCCGTTGCTGGCCGGCCTCGGCATCGCGCGCAACGTGCTGGGCAACCGCGCCCTGGCCGCCGACGTGGACGCGGCCAGCGACGACGTCAAGAACGGCAACGGCTTGTCGGTGTCGCTGGCGCGCGGCAAACGCTTCCCGCGCCTGGCCCTGCAGATGATCCAAGTGGGCGAGGAATCCGGCGCGCTGGACACCATGCTGCTCAAGACGGCCGACACCTTCGAGCAGGAAAGCGCACGCGCCATCGACCGCCTGCTGTCGGCGATGGTGCCGGTGATCACCCTGGTGCTGGCCTCGGTGGTCGGGCTGGTGATCGTCGCCGTGCTGGTGCCGCTGTATGACCTGACCAACGCCATCGGCTGACGATGGCCCTTCCGCATTCCCCTGACCCCTGCAAGGAGCCTGCCGCATGCAACGCCGCCTGATCCGCTTCACCTCGCCGCGCCGCCAGGCCGGCATGAGCCTGTTGGAAATCATCATCGTGATCGTGCTGATCGGCGCGGTGCTGACCCTGGTGGGCAGCCGCGTGCTGGGCGGTGCCGACCGCGGCAAGGCCAACATCGCCAAATCGCAGGTCCAGACCGTGGCCGGCAAGGTCGAAAACTACCAGCTGGATACCGGCAAGCTGCCGGCCAAGCTTGACGACCTGGTCACCCAGCCCGGCGGCACCAGTGGCTGGCTGGGACCGTATGCCAAGCCGGCCGAACTCAACGACCCGTGGGGCCACCCGCTGGAATACCGCGCCCCCGGCGAAGGCCAGCCGTTCGACCTGATCAGCCTGGGCAAGGACGGCAAAGTGGGTGGCAGCAGCTACGACGCCGACATCAAGTACGAGTAAGCCTGCTTGCCGGCCGTCGCCCTGCCATGCACGCGTCTGCCCCGCCGCCCGCCGCGTCCCCCGCGCCGGGTGGCCGGGCTGTCGTTGCTGGAAATGCTGCTGGTGGTGGCGCTGATCGCCATCATCGGGGCGGTGACCGCCACCGCGATGAACGGTGGCATCGACGGCATGCGGCTGCGCAATGCCGGCAAGGAACTGGCCAGCCAGCTGCGCTACACGCGCACCCAGGCCATCGCCACCGGTGAGCGCCAGCGCTTCCTGATCGACCCGCAGGCGCGCACCTGGCAGGCGGCCAACGGTCGCCACGGCACCGTGCCGCCCAGCCTGGAGGTGCGTTTCCGCGGGGCACGCGAAGTAGCCACCGCCACCGGGCAGGGCGCCATCGCGTTCTATCCCGATGGTGCCTCCAGCGGCGGCAGCATCGACCTGCAGGTGCGCGAAGCGGTCTGGCACATCGACGTGGGCTGGATCACCGGCGACGTGCGCTCGGGGCCGCGGCGGGAACGCCCATGAAGCATCAGCGCGGCTATTCGTTGCTGGAGGTGATCGTGGCGTTCGCCGTGCTGGCGCTGGCGCTGACCTTGCTGCTGGGCAGCCTGTCCGGCGCCTCGCGGCAGATCAAGCAGGCCGACCTGCGCAGCCGCGCGGTGCTGCATGCGCAATCGCTGCTGGCCGTCACCGGCGTGGTCGAGCCGCTGCAGGACGGCGAGCGCAGTGGCGAATGGGAAGACGGCCGCTACCGCTGGCAGTTGCAGGTAACGCCCTACCAGGAGCCGCGCACCGACGCGTTGCCGGTGGCCGACACCGTGGCCGGCCCGCGGCTGGCGCAGCTGACCCTGCAGGTGTCCTGGGGTGACACCGACGCCGATCGCATGCAATGGCGCAGCCTGCGCCTGCTGCCTGCCGCCCCGGGTACGCCGCGATGAGCCGTGCACCGCGCGGGTTCACCCTGATCGAAGTGCTGTTGGCCACCGCATTGCTGGTCGGCGGGCTGGCCCTGGCGTTCGCCACCGTGCGCTCCGCGCTGGCCATCAGCCAGCGTGGCGAACAGATGGCCGCGCACAACGAGCGCATGCGCGCGGTGGAAGGTTTCCTGCGGCGGCGTCTGTCGATGGCCATGTTGACCGCCACCACGCCACCGGACCCCACCCGCGAACCGGTGTACTTCCTGGGCGAGCCCCAGCACATGGTGTTCGTGTCCGATCTGCCCGGCTACCTTGGCCGCGGCGGCCCGTACGTACACGAACTGCAGGTGCGGGGCAGCGGCGACGCGCAGCGCCTGGACCTGGCGCTGACCCTGGTACAAAACGGCGAGCGCATCGAGGAAACCCCGCCGCGCCCACCCGAGGCGCTGGCCGATGCACTGCGCGCGGTGACCTTCCGCTACCGCGGCATCGACCCGCGCAACGGCCAGCTCGGTGAGTGGCAGGACCGCTGGGACGACACCCGCCGCCTGCCGAGCCTGGTGTCCATCAGCGTCACCCCACGCCAGGGCCCGGCGTGGCCGCCGATGGTGGTGGCGTTGGCGCAGCAGCCCCGCGGAGCACGGCCATGAGGCGCGCGCGCGGTGCCGCGCTGGTGCTGGTGCTGTGGCTGATCGCCCTGCTCACCGCGGTGGTCGGCGCGTTCGCGCTGAGTGCGCGCATTGAACACATGCAGCAGCGCGTGATCAACGACGATGCCATCGGCCAGGAGCACGCACGCGCCGGGCTGGAGTACGCGCTGTACCGCCTGCAGCCCAGTGCGACCCGACCGCCATGGGTGGCCGACGGGCGGCGCTATCGCTGGGAATTCGACCAGCGCCGGATCGACCTGCGGATCGTCGACGAGAACGGCAAGATCAATCTCAACCTGGCCGACGCCACGTTGCTGCGTGCGTTCCTCGCGGCGATGGGCGTTGCGCCCGAACGTGCCGGCCCGCTCGCTGGCGCGATCGTCGACTGGCGCGATGCCGACAGCCTCAAGCAGCCCGGCGGCGGTGCCGAACTGCCCGACTACGTGGCGGCAGGGCTGCCGTATGGCCCGCGCAACAACCGCTTCGAGACGCTCGGCGAACTGCAGCGCGTGCTCGGCATGGATGCGACGTTGTATGAACAGCTGGAGCCGATGCTGACCCTGTACAGTCGGCAGTCGCGTCCGGATCCGCGTTTCGCGGCCGGGCCGGTGTTGACGGCATTGGGGCTGGATGCACCGCGGCTGCTGGCCGAACGCGAGCGTGCCCAGGCCGGTGAAGATGCAAAAGTGGGCGGTGCAGCGCTTGCCAGTGGCAGCGGCACCTATAGTATCGAGAGCCGCGCAACGGATGAACGCGGCAAGGTATCGGTTCTGCGGGGCGTGGTGCGGACGGGGACCGCAGGCACGCCGGGAACCCCTTACACAGTCCTTCGTTGGGAACAGGGAATGGCAGCACGATGACGGCATGGCGGGACACTCTGGTGCGGGCGCAGGGGCAGATGGCGCCGGGCGTGGTCAACGGCCTGCGCTGGTGGCGGCGTTCGTTGCTGGCGTGGCTGCCGGAGCGTTGGCAGTGGGCACTGGGCTGGTCGCGGTCGCGGCTGTTGCTGCAGCAGCAGGGCGACCAGCTGCGCGTGCTGCGTGATGGCGGCCTGCACACCGAACAGGTGCTGGAATTGCCCTGGCCCCAGACCCCGGCTGCACTGGAACAGCGCCTGGATGCGCGCCTGCGCACGCTGCCGCGCCATTGGCTGCTGCCGGCCGCGTCCGCGCTGCGCCGCCCGCTGCGCCTGCCGGCGGCGGCCGCCAGCCGCCTGCGCGACGTGGTGGGGTTCGAGATCGACCGCCAGACCCCGTTTGAACCGGCGCAGGTCAGCTTCGACGTGCGCGAGCTGGGCGCACTGGAGGATGGCCAGCTGCAGGTGGAACTGGTGGTGATGCCGCGCCACGCGCTGGAGCAGTGGGCACAGCAGGTGGGGCCGTGGGCGCAGGGCCTGGCCGGCGTGGATATCGCCGATGCCGATGGCCAGCCGTTGGGGGTGAACCTGCTGCCGCTGGAACAGCGGCATGCCCAGCGCGATCCGATGCGCCGCTGGAACCTGTTGATGGGGCTGGCCGCGCTGGTGCTGCTGGCCCTGGCCGGCCAGCAGATCCTGGACAACCGCCAGGCCGCCGCCGATGCGCTGGCCGAGCAGGTCAATGCGGCCGCACGCGATGCCCGCCTGGTGGCGGCCGAGCGGCAGCACCTGCAGACGCTGGTGGAAGGCGCGGCATTCCTCGAACAGAAGCGCATGGCCCATGCCAGCACGGTGGAGCTGTGGAATGAACTGACCCGGCTGCTGCCCGATGGCACCTACCTGGAAAAGCTGTCGGTGGAAGGCGATTCCCTGCAGTTGATCGGGCTGAGCCGCGAGGCGTCGCAACTGGTGCCGCTGCTACAGGACTCGCCCCTGTGGCGCAAGGTCAACCTGACCGGCGTGCTGCAGGCCGATGGGGGTGCGGCAGGCCGCGACCGCTTCACCCTCACCGCCGAACTGCAGCCGTTGCCCGGTGCCACCCCTGCAGCGCCCGCCGCTGCACCTGCCGCGGAGGGTGCCGATGGCAATGCCGACCACACGCCGTGACCGCTGGCTGGCGCTGGCGTTGCTGCTGGCGGTGATCGCGCTGGCCTACCTGGTGCTGGTGCATCCCTGGTTCACCCGGCCACTGCTGGCCATCAACGCGGATATCAGTGGCCTGCAGGAGCGCGATCAGCGCGTGCAGGCCCAGCTGCAGCAGCGCGGCGCCGTTGCGCGCGGTCTGCAGCAGGCACAGGGGGCGCTGGCAGGCCGGCCCGGTTTCCTGCGTGAAGCCACCGCCGAGTCGGCCGCCGCGGCGTTGTCCTCACGCCTGCAGGATGCGGTGGCATCGGCCAGCCCCGGCAACCGCAGCTGCGCCATCAGCAACCGCTCACCGCTGCAGGACACCAGTGCCGATGCAGTGTTCCCCAAGGTTGCGCTGCAGGTGCGGTTGCGCTGCGGCATTCCGGAAATGGCGGCCGTGCTGCACACCCTGGAAACCGGCAGCCCGCGCCTGTTCGTCAACAACCTCAACCTGCTCGCACAGCGTTTCCAGCAATCGCCGAATGAAACCGGCACTGGGCTGGACGTGTCCTTCGAACTGGTGGGGTACCTGCAGCCCGGCGGCGCGTCGGATCCGGTCGCGCCGGTGCCCACCGGCGCCGCGATGCCCGCCGACAGCACCGGCCTGACCCCGGCCGGACCCGTGCCCGCCGATGCCCAGGCAGCGGCCAACGCCCAGGCCGCCGCCGACGCCCAGACAGACGCCAGCGCCAACGCAGCCGCGTATGCAGCGCAGGCCGGCATGGATGCAGCCGCCACCGCGACCACTGCCGACGATGCGGCCGCCGACACTGCGGAGGCCGACCATGAAAATTGAGCTGACCTCCCTGCGCAGCTGGTGGCTGGCCACCGTCGTGGCGTGGGCCGCCGCGATCTGGATCGCCAGCCTGTTCGGGCTCGGCAGCCACCTCCCGGTGGCCGCCGAGGGCGACCGCACCGCGTCGCCGCTGCCGGTGCTGCCCGCTGCCGCGCCGGAGCGCATCGCCTCGGCCGAGGCCTACGCCCAGATCGGCGCACGGCCGTTGTTCGCCGAAGACCGCCGGCCGCGTCCGTACCTGCTCGGCGGCAGCGAACCGGGTGCGTCCAGCGCGGTCAGCCTGACCGGCGTGCTGCTCACCTCTGAATTCAGCATGGCCATCCTCACCACCGACCAGAAGCAGTCGCTGCGGCTGCGCCTCAACGGTGAGCCGGTCAACGGCTGGCAGCTGCTGGCACTGGAACCGCGCAGCGCCACGGTCAGTGGCCCCGGCGGTACCCAGGTGCTGGAACTGACGGTGTTCAACGGGCAGGGCGGCGAACCGCCCACGGTGCTGGGCAACCCGGTCAACGGCGCGGTGCCGCCGGCCGGGGCGGGCGTCATGCCGTTGCCGCCGCCCCCCCCATCGAGCCAGACGGTGCGACCGATGCCGGTCGCCACCCCGTCAGCGCCCGCGCCGGCACCGGCGGCACCCGCCGCACCCAACACCCCGGCCCAAGGCCCCAGTGATGCGCAGATGCAGGCCATCCGTGCGCGCATCCAGGCGCGCCGCCAGCAACTGCAGCAACAACAACAATCGCAGCGACCGCCCGCAGGCGGCTCCGGCCAGAACCCTTAGAGTGACAGCATGACACTGCGCCTTTTCTCACCGCGTCTCTTCTCCCTGTCCCTGCTTGCCAGCGTGCTGGTCGGCTGCGCCACGGTGCCTGCACCGGAAGTGCGCCGCAACGCCGTGCTCGACAGTCACCAGGTGGTCGCCGGGGATGGCTCCCGCGACGGCGTGAATGCCGAGCCCCTGGAGGCAACCGGCGCACCGCAGGCGGTGATCCGCCGCGGCACCGGCACCATGATCAACCGCAGCGCGGCCGCCGCGGCGGCACCGTCGTTGTCGCAGGCCGGCAACGGCACGGCCACCTTCAACTTCGAAGGCGAATCGGTGCACGCGGTGGTCAAGGCGATCCTGGGCGACATGCTCGGCCAGAACTACGTCATCGCCCCGGGCGTGCAGGGCACCGTCACCCTGGCCACGCCCAAGCCGGTGTCCTCGGCGCAGGCGCTGAACCTGCTGGAGATGGTGCTGGGCTGGAACAATGCCCGCATGGTCTACAGCGGCGGCCGCTACAACATCGTGGCGGCCGACCAGGCGCTGGCCGGCACCGTCGCGCCGAGCACCGCCCCGGCGGCCAGCGCACGCGGCTTCGAGGTGCGGGTGATCCCGCTGCAGTACATCTCGGCCACCGAAATGAAGAAGGTGCTGGAGCCCTACGCGCGGCCCAATGCCATCGTCAACGTCGACAGCGGCCGCAACGTGATCACCCTGGGCGGCACGCGCGCCGAACTGGAAAACTACCTGCGCACGGTGGAGATCTTCGACGTCGACTGGCTGTCGGGCATGTCGGTGGGCGTGTTCCCGATCCAGACCGGCAAGGCCGAACAGGTCGCCGCCGACCTGGAGAAAGTGTTCGGTGAGGAAAGCAAGACGCCGAGCGCCGGCATGTTCCGCTTCCTGCCGCTGGAGAATGCCAATGCCGTGCTGGTGATCACCCCGCAGGCACGCTACCTGGACCAGATCCAGCAGTGGCTGGAGCGCATCGACACCGCCGGTGGCAGTGCACGGTTGTTCTCCTACGAACTGCGCTACGTCAAAGCCAAGGACCTGGCCGAGCGCCTGGCCGAAGCCTTCGCCAACGAGAACAGCCGTGGCAGCCGCGGCAGCAGCGGCTCGCTCGCGCCGGGCGCCACCCAGATGGACCTGGGCGGCCGCGACAGCACCTCCAACACCACCGCGCTCAACACCGGGTCCGGCAGCGGCAGTGGCCGCGGCGGGCTGGGCGAGGGCACCATGAGCCTGCCGCAGCGGCAGAGCGGCAACGCCAGTTTCAGCCTGGAAGTGCAGGGCGACACCGTGGGCATCTCGGCGGTGGAAGAAACCAATACGCTGCTGGTGCGCTCCACCCCGCAGGCCTGGCGGTCGATCCGCGAGGTGATCGAAAAGCTCGACGTGATGCCAATGCAGGTGCACATCGAAGCGCAGGTGGCCGAAGTGTCCCTGACCGGCGACCTCAGCTACGGCGTCAACTGGTTCTTCGAACAGGCCGTGGCCACCGGCAAGACCGAAAGCGGCATCGACCTGCCCAGCGCGCTGGGGCGTTCGATCTGGGGCAGCATTTCCGGCACGGTAGGCGATGGCGGGGTGGGCTGGACCTTCCTCGGCAAGAACGCGGCGGCGGTGGTGACGGCGCTGGACAAGGTCAGCAACCTGCGCCTGCTGCAGACCCCGTCGCTGTTCGTGCGCAACAACGCCGAAGCCACGCTCAACGTGGGCACCCAGATCCCGATCAACTCGGTGTCGGTCAACACCGGCACCGGTGGCGACAACACCTACAGCCAGGTGCAGTACCTGGACACCGGCGTGATCCTCAAGGTGCGCCCGCGCATCACCCGCGATGGCGTGGTGTTCCTGGACATCGTGCAGGAAGTCAGCTCGGCCGGCGCCATTCCGTCCGGCTGCGACCCGACCAAGACCACCTGCAACCCGCCGATCAACACGCGCAAGATCTCCACCGAAGCGGCCGTGCAGAGCGGGGACACCATCATGCTGGCGGGGTTGATCACCAACTCCGATGAAGATGGCTCCGATGGCGTTCCGGGTCTGAGCAAGATCCCGGTGCTGGGCGCGCTGTTCGGTAAAAAGACCAAGAACACCGGCCGCTCGGAAGTGATCGTGCTGCTCACCCCGACCATCGTCCGCAACGCGCAGGAATCGCGCAACCTCACCGACGAGTACAGCAACCGCTTCCGTGCCATGGAGCCGTTCCCGAACCACCAGAAGCAGAAGAACTGAGCTACGCTGCGGCCACGCGTGCCGCAGACAGGGGAACCGATGGGGACGATCGTGCTGCTGCCGATCGGGGTCGATGACACCGCCCTGGACCTGTGCCTGGGGGCACTGGACGCCGGCACGCCGGCCGACACTGCGGTCTGGCTGGCCGATGACGGCCAGGCCGGCCCCCGCGCGCAACCGGTGATCGAACACTGGTTGGCCCACACCCGGCTGCGTGCCGAATACACCCGGCGCGCCCGCAGTATCGGCGAGGTGGCGCACCTGGATGAGATGTTGCGGGCCTGTGCGGGCGCCGACGTGGTGGTGCTCGCGCCCGACGCCATTCCCGCGCCGGGCTGGCTGCAGCAGCTGGATGCCTGCTTCGCGCGCGACCCCTCGATAGGCTCGGCAACCCCCTGGTGCAACGCCGGTGAAACCGCGGCCTGGCCACGGCTGGGGGAGATCGACCCGGTGCCGGCCGACCTCAACGCCATGGCCCAGGCCTGCGCCGGGCTGCCGCCGATGCATCCCGAACTGCCCTCGGCCGTCACCCATGCCGTGCTGCTGCGGGCCAATGCCCGGCGCAAGGCCGGTGGGCTGGACATGCACAGTTACGGCTCGTGGAATGCCGCGCTGGTGGACCTGAGCCTGCGCATGGCCGGGCTGGGCTGGCGCAATGCGCTGTGCGAAACCGCCTTCGTGGCGCGCGCTGGCGAAGCCACCGCCTTCGACGGCGACATGGATGCGTTGGGCACGCGCTGGCCGGGCTGGCAGCCCCGCCTGGCCGCGTTCCTGATGGCCGATCCGCTGCGCGGTACCCGCGAAACCCTGCAGCAGCTGCACCGGCAGGCGATAATGCCGCGTTCGCAGGGCGACTTGTTCGCCGTGCCGCCTGCATCCCTTCCGGAGCCACCCGTTTGAGCATTGCCATCGCCGCGATTGTTGTCAGCTACCAGAGCGCGAGCACGCTGGATGCCTGCCTGGCCCGGCTGCGGGCAGCCGACGGCGTGGTCGAGATCCGGGTGGTGGACAACGGGTCCACCGATGCCACCCTGGATATCGTGCAACGCCACGCCACCGCGGATCCGCGCGTGCGTTTCATCGCCAACCCGGACAACCCCGGCTTCGCGGCTGCCAACAACCAGGGCGTGGCCGACAGCCGCGCACCGTGGCTGGCCTTCATCAACCCCGACCTGCTGGTCGACCCCGGCACCCTGGCCGCGCTGTGCGAACGCGGCATGGCCATCGGCGAGTGCCTGCTGGGGATCGAGCAGGTGGACGAGCAGGGCCAGCCTGACCCGGCCGTGCGCCGTCGCGACCCGGACTTCGGGGCCATGCTGCGCTCGCCGGGGCAGGGCGCGAAGCTGGCGATTCCGGTCGACCACAGCCTGCCGCTGCAACCGGTGCCGGCGTTGTCGGGGGCCCTGCTGCTGATGCCGCGCACCCTGTTCGACCGCATCGGCGGGTGGGATGCCGGTTACCGGCTGCACGCCGAAGACCTCGACCTGTGCCGTCGCGTGCGCCAGGCCGGCGCGCTGGTGGCGATCGCCAACGACCTGCAGGCGGTGCACGTGCGCGGGGTCTCCAGCCGCTCGCGGCCGTTCTTCGTGGAATGGCACAAGCACCGTGGCCTGTGGCGCTACTTCCGCAAGTTCGAAGCCAGCCAGCGCAGCCTGCCGGTGCAGGGCGCGGTGTTCGCCGCGATCTGGGCCCACGCCGTGGTGCAGATTCCACGGCTGCTGCGCGCCCGGTAGGTACCCACCGTTGGTGGGTACATCCACGCGGGCGCATAATCGCCGCATGATCATCCAGTCCCTGCTCGACACCGACCTGTACAAGTTCACCATGATGCAGGCGGTGCTGCATCAGCATCCCGGCGCCCAGGTCCAGTACCGGTTCAAGTGCCGCACCCCCGGCATCGATCTGGCCAGTTACATCGACCAGATCAACGCCGAGATCGACCACCTGTGCCAGCTCCGCTTCAGTGCCGAAGAACTGGAGTACATGCGCGGCCTGCGCTTCGTCAAAGCGGATTTCGCCGACTTCCTCGGCCTGTTCCACCTCGACCGCAAGTACATCCGGCTGCAGCCGTCGGCCAGCGTGCCCGGTGAGATCGAGCTGGACATCACCGGCCCCTGGCTGCACACCATTCTGTTCGAAGTGCCGCTGCTGGCCATCATCAACGAGGTGTGGTTCCGCAACACCACCACCGCCGATTTCGCCGAAGGCGAGCGCCGCCTGCAGGCCAAGACCGCGCTGCTGCGCGACACCCCCGGCTTCGAGTTGTGCCGCATCGCCGACTACGGCAGCCGCCGCCGCTATTCGCGTGAATGGCATGCGCGCATGCTGCCGATGATGCGCGACGCGCTGGGGGCGCAGTTCGTGGGCACCAGCAACGTGCATTTCGCGCGCCTGTACGGCATGACCCCGCACGGCACCATGGCCCACGAGTACCTGCAGGCGTTCCAGGCCCTGGGACCGCGCCTGCGCGATTCGCAGGTGGCCGCGCTGGAATCGTGGGCGCGCGAATACCGCGGCGATCTCGGCATCGCGTTGTCCGACGTGGTCGGGCTGGACGCGTTCCTGCGCGACTTCGACATGTACTTCTGCAAGCTGTTCGATGGCGTGCGCCACGACTCCGGCGACCCCTTCGCCTGGGGCGACCGCATGCTCGCGCATTTCAAGGACCGCCGCGTGGACCCGCGTAGCAAGGTGCTGGTCTTCAGCGATGGTTTGAACATCGAGAAGGTGATGCAGCTGTTCGATTACTTCCGCGGCCGCTGCCAGGTCGCGTTCGGCGTGGGCACGCACCTCACCAACGACCTCGGGCCGACCCCGCTCAACATCGTCATCAAGATGGTCCGCTGCAACGGCCAGCCGGTGGCCAAGCTCAGCGATTCGCCGGGCAAGAGCATGTGCGACGACCCCGGCTACCTGGCCTACCTGCGCCAGGTTTTCGAACTTTCACCCGGGTGACACGGACAAAAACGCCACAATGAGCCGTGTTCCGGGGCAAAAAGTGACGCAGAGCGTCACTTTTCCGAGAAATGTGATCTACATCACGTTGCACTGGCTAGCTCGCCGTACTTGGCCTACGATTTGCGTGATGGAAGTCACAGTCGTTGGTCATCACAGGGAGCAGTCGGGTGAAGGTTCTATCTGTTTTTGGTACGCGGCCTGAAGCCATCAAGATGGGACCGCTGGTCCGCGCGCTGCATGCCGCGCCGGGCATCGAGTCCCTTGTGTGCATCACCGGCCAACACCGGGCGATGCTCGACCAGGTGATGTCGCTGTTCGACATCCACCCCGATCACGACCTCGATGTCATGGTCGCCAACCAGACCCTCAACGGGCTGTGTTCCCGTCTGTTCGCCAAACTCGACGCGCTCTACGAACAGGTGCAGCCGGACCGGGTTCTGGTGCACGGCGATACCAGCACGGCGATGACCGCGGCGCTGGCGGCCTTCCACCGCCGCATCCCGGTGGCGCACGTCGAAGCCGGCCTGCGTACCGGCGACCTGCAGCAGCCGTGGCCGGAAGAGATGAACCGCCGCGTGATCGACGTGGTGGCCGATCATCTGTTCGCCCCTACCAACAGCTCACGCTACAACCTGGAACAGGAAAACCTGGCCGGGCGCATCAGCGTGACCGGCAACACCGTCATCGACGCGCTCAAGCAGACCGTCGAACGCATCGACCAGGACGCGGCCCTGCGCGCCTCGATCGACGCGCATTTCCCGTTCCTGGAAAGCGAGCGCAAGCTGCTGCTGGTCACCGGCCACCGCCGCGAGAACTTCGGCGGCGGCTTCGAGAACATCTGCCGCGCGCTGGCCGAGCTGGCCCAGCGCGACGACCTGCAGATCGTGTACCCGGTGCACCTCAACCCGAACGTGCAGGGGCCGGTGCATGCCCATCTGGGCGGGCTGGACAACGTGCACCTGATTCCACCGCAGGACTACCTCAGCTTCGTGCGCTTGATGCAGCGTGCGCATGTGGTGCTGACCGACTCCGGCGGCGTGCAGGAAGAGGCCCCGG
The DNA here is from genome assembly GCF_040548725.1 of Stenotrophomonas sp. 2619. NCBI lineage: Bacteria > Pseudomonadati > Pseudomonadota > Gammaproteobacteria > Lysobacterales > Lysobacteraceae > Stenotrophomonas > Stenotrophomonas sp. 2619. The sequence goes on from NZ_JBEPSF010000009.1 coordinate 120,379, forward strand.
CGCTGGGCCGCCCGGTGCTGGTAATGCGCGATGTCACCGAGCGCCCGGAAGCGGTGCAGGCCGGCGTGGTGCGCCTGGTGGGCACCGACCCGGCGCGGATCGTGGCCGCCGTGCATGAGGCCTGCAACGGGCCGCGGGTGGCAGCGCACTTCATCGCCGACGCCAGCCCGTACGGCGATGGACGCGCTTCGGCGCGGATCGTCGCCGCGCTGCGCGGTGAGCCGTTCGACGAGTTCGTGGCCGCCCATGCAGCCCCACTGTCCCATCCCTCCCTTACCGAACTGACGCCATGACCCAGACCAACCGTAGTACCGCTCGTTTTCCCCAGGTATTACCGCTGGCCCTGGTTCTGGCCCTCCCACTTGGTTCTGCCCACGCCGCCGACTCCGCGGCCGGGCAGTTCAGCGAGTGGGCAGCCGACGCCACCGTGACGCGCAGCATGACCCTGCGCGAGCTGGGCTTCCGCCAGCCGTTGACCCTGAGCGGCCAGGAAAGCCAGCGCGAAATCTACCTGCCCGTCCCGGCCGGCGTGCCGACCCGCGACGCGCAGCTGCAGCTGGATGGCCGCTACGTACGCGGTCATACCGGGCGCAGTTCGGGGTTGTGGTCGGTCGACGGCGACCCGGTCGCGGCGCGGTCGATCACCGACGCGCAGGGCGATGCCAGCCAGCTGCTGGCCATCGATGGCCTGCCGCGCGACAACGGCTTCGTCCGCGTGGCCGTGGGCTGGTGGTCGGTGGTGTCCGACTACCGCTGCGCCGACCAGAGCGCGCCGGCCAACGTGCTGCGGCTCTCACCCGACTCACGCTTCAGCTACCGCTTCGACGGGCGTGCGGTGAACACCGTGGCCAAGGCCTGGGGCGCACTGCCGATGCGCGTGCGCGTGCTGATCGATGGCAAGGCGTTGCAGGCACCGGCCTACGACGCCGCCTGGCGGGTGGGCGCGGCGCTGCGCAACGGCGGCAAGCAGGTGGACGTGGTGGCGCTGCCGGGGGTAGGCAGCACGGTGGACCTCACCGGCATCACCATTCCGGCCAGCCTGCAGGGCGTGCCGGCGTATGCGGCCCTGGCCGCAGGCGGCACCCAGCATCGCATTGCCAGCCTGGCCGAAGTCGGGGCGCTGCTGTCGCTGCGCGACAGCGGTCCGCTGGCCATCGACGTGGCGATCAGCACCGACCCGCTGCGCGCCGCCGTGCGCGCCGCACTGGATGCACTGGCCACCGAGGTCGGTGCCAGTAGCGGCGATGCCGCCAGCGCCTTCACCGCCTGGCGTGGCAGCGACATGGCCGCGCTGGAAAAGGGCACCGGCACCGCGTCGGTCAGCGTCGCCGCCGTGGCGGGGCGCCCGACCCTGGTAGTGGCGGCCAACGCCGGCGCCAAGGTGGCGGGCCTGCTCAGTGAACAATGGCGCGCCTACGCGCTGGGCCACACCCTGCAGGTGGCCGAAGCCAGCCCCGCCGCGGTGGGCGACAACGCGGTGCTGCTCAGCCGCCTGGGCGACATCGCCGGCACCCTGGACATCGTGACCCGCGGCGACCGCACCGCCAGCTTTGCGCTTGGCGCGCTGTCGGCCGATGGCCGCCTGCCCGACCAGGTGGTGGTCGATGTCTCCGCCGCACCCAACGCGGCCGGGCAGGGCGCGGTGGCCAGCCTCTACTTCAACGATTACCTGCTGGGCGCCAAGGTGCTCGCCGCCGACGGCAAGCCGCAGCGGCTGGTGGCCAAGGTACCCGCCTATGCGCTGGCCGCACGCAACGAGGTGCGGATCAGCTTCCTGCGCCAGCCGGCGCGGCCGTACTGCCATGACCCGGCAACCGCGTTCCCGGTGTCGATCCTGCCCAGCAGCCACCTGACGCTGGCCAAGCGCAGCCTGGACGCCGACTTCGTCGGTGCCGCCAGCCAGCTGGCCCACGCCAATGAGGTGTTCGTGCCGGCCACCTGGCTGCAGGACGCCCCGGCGTCGCTGGCCAAGGTGATCGCCATCGCCAGCGCGGTCGGCGTGTCGCCGCAGGCGGCCGAACTGAAGGTGGTCGCTGCCGGTACCGCGATCAGCCCGGCGCGGCCTTACCTGGCCTTCGCACTGGCCCCGTCCGGGGTCACCCCGGCCGGTCTCAAGGACGGCCGCCTGGTGGTCAACGGTGGCACTCAGCCGCTGCTGGACCTGGCTGGCCTGGACCGTGCCGCAGCGGTGCAGGTGGTGGACGGTGGCGGCCATACCGGCGTGCTCTACAACGACCTTGGCGCGCAGGGCCCGGCGCTGGACCAGCCGTTCCGTCTGCTGCGCGGTGACCTGGCCGTGCTTGACGGCAGTGGCGTGGTCAGCAATTTCGACAGCCACGACCCCTATGGCGCGCGCCAGGCCGAGAGCGGCAACCCGGAGCCCTGGTGGCAACAGCACATGGTGTGGTTGCTGGTACTGGTCGGGCTGGTGGTGTTCGCGCTGTTGGCGGCCCGCGTCACCCAGGTCCGTCGTCGCCGCAAATCCGCAAGCAACGGTCACTGACCGGCCGTGGACGGTCTGTTCTGGAACATCCAGCTGGCCAACTACTACGCTGCCCTGGAAACAGTGGCAGCGGCGGTCGCCGTGCTGATCCTGATCTCCAGCCTGGATGACCTGTTCATCGACATCTGGTACTGGGTCCGCGAAAGCTGGCGCACCCTGACCGTCAAGAAGCGTCGCGAATACCGCCCGCTGACCCAGCAGGACCTGCTGCAGCGTCCGGAGCAGCCGCTGGCGATCATGGTCCCGGCCTGGGCCGAGTACGACGTGATCGCGCAGATGGTGGAAAACATGATCGATGTACTCGACTACCGCGAGTACATCGTCTTCGTCGGCACCTATCCCAACGACGCCGAGACCATCGCCGAAGTGGAGCGCATGCGCCGGCGCTACAAGCGCCTGCGCCGCGTGGAGGTGCCGCATGCCGGCCCGACCAGCAAGGCCGACTGCCTGAACTGGCTGATCCTGTCGATCTTCGACTACGAGAAGCGCCACGACATCGAATTTGCCGGGGTGATCCTGCACGACAGCGAAGACGTCCTGCACCCGATGGAGCTGCGCTTCTTCAACTACCTGCTGCCGCGCAAGGACATGATCCAGCTGCCGGTCACCTCGCTGGACCGCGAGTGGTACGAGTTGATCGCCGGGGTGTACATGGACGAGTTCGCCGAATGGCATGCCAAGGACCTGGTGGTGCGCGAAAGCGTGTCCGGCATGGTGCCCTCGGCCGGCGTCGGTACCTGCTTCTCGCGCAAGGCGCTGCTGGCGCTGAGTGCAGCCACCGACAACCAGCCATTCAACACCGACAGCCTCACCGAAGACTACGACGTCGGTGCGCGGCTCGCGGCGATGGGCATGCATTCCATTTTCGCCCGCTTCCCGGTGCAGTTCCGCGTGCGCCGGCCGTCGTGGTTCGGCTGGGGCCCGGTGCGCGAGAGCACCCAGTCGATGGCGCTGTGCGTGCGCGAGTATTTCCCCGACAACTTCCGCGCCTCCTACCGGCAGAAGGCGCGCTGGGTACTGGGCATCGGCCTGCAGAGCTGGGAAACGCTGGGCTGGCGCGGCTCGCTGGCCACCAAGTACCTGCTGGCGCGCGACCGCAAGGGCATCGTCACCTCGTTCATCAGCATCATCGCCTACATCATCTTCCTGCAGCTGCTGCTGTTCTGGCTGCTCAAGGTGACCGGAGTATGGACGACCCAGTTCCCGACCATTTTCCAAGCCGGTACCTGGCAGATGAACGTGGCGCTGATCACCACCGCCGCACTGGCTACCCGCGTGGTGCAGCGCTTCTATTTCGTCAACCGGCTGTACGGCTGGGAACACGCGTTGATGTCGATCCCGCGCATGGTGGTCGGCAACATGATCAACTTCATGGCCACCGCGCGCGCGTGGCGGATGTTCCTGCTGTACCTGCTGTTCGGCAAGCGCATGGTGTGGGACAAGACCATGCACGATTTCCCCAGTGCCTCGCAGCTGGTGCAGACCCGCAAGCGGCTGGGCGAACTGCTCACCACCTGGCAGGCGGTGGAGCCGGAGCGGCTGGAGCAGGCGCTGCAGCAACAGCAGGGCGGCCGCCAGCAACCGCTGGGCCGCATCCTGGTGTCGCAAGGCTGGCTGGACGATGAAACCCTGGCCGAGGCGATCGCCTTCCAGGGCGACCTGGCCCGCGCGGTGATCGACGTGGACTACCTGCAGGCCGGGCAGTTCCCGATCTCGGTGGAATCCTGCGTGCAGTGGCGCCTGCTGCCGCTGCCGGGCAGCACCGCCGATACGTTGTCGATCGCGGTGGCCAACCCGCTCAGCGAGGCCGAGCAGGCCCAGTTGCTGCACGACGTGCAGGCCACCGCACTGGCGCAGTCGATCGCGCGCGAAAGCGAAATCAATGCGGGCCTGCGCCTGATCAGCGGTGAAACCTACCGCATCGACGCCGTGCCGCTGCTGGGCGACCTGCTGGTGGAGATGCGGCTGATCGCACGCGACCAGTTCGAGCGTGTGCTGGATGAATACAAGCCGCAGCGCGATGGCCGCATCGGCGACTACCTGGTCAAGCACGGTGTCGCCACCGAAGCGGCCATTGCCGAAGCGGTGCGCGAACAGCACCGCCGCTCGGGCCAACCCCAATACAGCGCCGACGGAGAGCTGAAGGCATGAGAACCACCCTGCTTTCCAGCGTGATCGCGCTGAGTCTGATCGGCCTGGGCAGTGCCAGCGTGCACGCACAGGAATCCCTGCCGCTGTCGGGCAACGCCTACCGCATCGCCGAGCAGGCCTTCGGCGCCTACGACCGCGGCGACTTCCAGCAGGCCTACCGGACCGCCACCGAGGCGGTGCGGTTGCGGCCCGACGTGGCGCGCCTGCGCCTGTTGCAGATCTACGCGGCGCAGAAACTGGGCCGCACCGACGAGGCGCGCGCACTGGCACGCCGGGCGCTTGCCGATGGCATCACCGACCCGGCCCTGCCGGGTCTGGCGGCGGCTGCACCGCGTGCCGCCGCCGCCGCGGGTACACGCGTGCGCGGTGCCACCGCTCCCCGCCCGACCGCGGCCGAGCTGGCCTACCAGCGCGCGTTCCCCCTGGCGGCCCAGGCCTACGAGGCGTTCAACAGCGACCGCATGGAAGAAGCCGCCAGCAAGGCCGAGCAGGCCTTCCGCCAGCAGCCGCAGCAGGGCGCGTGGGCGATCCTGTGGGTGGCCTCGCTGGAGGCCGGCGGCAAGCTGGACGAGGCGCAGCAGGCGGCGGCCACCGCGTTGTCGCTGGGTGCGCCGAACCGCACCGATATTCTTGCCGCGCAGTTGCGCATCAAGCGCGAGCAGGCCGTCGCCCCGGCGCAGGCCGGCTACCAGGCATTGATCGCCCTGCGTCCGCAGGATGCAGTGGCCCCAGCGCGCCAGGCCGTGGAGCTGGCGCCGGAGTCGGGCAGCCATCGCTTGCTGCTGATGACCGCCTTGCTGCTCAGCAACCAGCTGCCCGAGGCGGTGGACGCCGCGTCTGCGGCAATCGCCCAGGACGATGAAGACACCAATGCGCTGGTGATGCGCGGCTACCTCCAGCAGCGGCTGGGCCGCAGCGCGCAGGCCAATGCAGACTTCGACCGCGTGCTTGCCCAGGATTGGCTGGATGGCCAGCAGCAACGCAACGTGCGCCTGCTGGCGGTGGATGCCGCGCTGGCCGCGGGCGACCGTGAGCGTGCCGAACGCCTGCTGGCCCCGCTGCGGACCGATCCGCTGGCCGACGAAGACGCCGATACGCGCCGTGCCATCGCCGATGCGGTGGCCCTGCGCACCCGTTCGATGCGTTCGGCGCGGCCGGGCCTGGCGCTCACCGACGCCACCTATCCCGCGCCGATCCAGCAATGCCGCGAAACGCCCTACGGCACCCAGTGCGAGCTGACCCCCACCGACCTGCAGGGCGAGGGCGGCGCGGCCCAGCGTGCCTATGCCGCCTATGGCCGGCAGGACTACCAACAGGCCATCGAGGAGGCGCGCAAGGCCGTGCAGGCCGCGCAGGACAGCGCGCCGCTGCAGTCGCTGCTCACCACCTCGCTGGCCGCCGGCGACCGCAGCCAGCAGGCCGAAGCCCGCCAGCGCCTGGATACCGCCCTGGCCACCACGCCGCAGGACGCCGGGTTGCTGATGCAGCGCGGTTACCTCAACCAGCGTGCGGGTGATCCGCGCAGCGCACTGGGAGATTTCCAGGCCGCCGAGGCAACCGGCAAGGCACCGCCCACGGTGGTGCTGGACCAGGCCTATTCCAATGCCGCCCTGGGCCAGCACCCGCAGGCGGTGACGCTGCTGCGCGGGGCGATCGACAGCGCCGACGCCGGCACGCTGCCGTTGGATGCCGCCCAGCGCTACAACACGCGCAGCTCCATCGCCAACTATTCGCGGGAATGGGGCATGACGCTGTCGGCGGGGTATCGCGGTGCGCGCCAGGCCGCCACCAACCTGGGCGGTGCGGCCATCAGTACGCCCGGCGACTCGGTGTTCGGCACGCTCGAAGCGTTCTGGCGGCCGCAGAAATCCAACAACCAGCACGGCACGCTGGAACTGTATGCGCGCCTGGCCAACACGCTGTACGACGAAGGCGGCACCTTCGAATCCCTGCAGGCGGTGGACCCGTGCACCGGCATCCCCAGCGAGGATGCACGCACGCGTGCCGAGCGGCTCAGCCGCTCGCGGTCGATCGCCGGCTGGCCGTCCACCATCGGCGCGTTCGGTGCGCGCTACACCTTCGGCCAGACCGGCCTGAGCGCCGGCATCGAGCGCCGCCAGTTCCTCGGTACCGCCACCCGCAACGGCGGCGTGTACCCGGATTCGGCCGCCATCCAGTGCCGGATCCAGATCGAATCGAGCCAGCCGCTGCAGATCACCACCGCCGCCCGCTACCGCCTGCAGAACAACGCCGGCGGCTGGATGTCCTACCTCACCTACGGCTTCTACAAAGGCACCGGCGTGCGCACCGACGTCAACCAGTGGTGGACGCTCAGCGGCTACGCGCAGGCCGGCTTCACCTGGGATGACAACCGCGCGCACTTCACCGTCGACCAGATCAACGCATTGGGCGACACCGTGGCGCGGCTGACCGACTCCGACGGTCGCCTGCGTCGCCAGCAGTGGTTCGGTGCCGCCGAACTGCGCGCCGGCCGCAGCTACCGCTTCGGTGCCGAACAGACCCGCTGGGTGCTGAGCCCGTACCTGGTGATCGGCGCGGACTGGATCGACCAGCGCTCCAGGGTACGCGGCATCGAATACCCGCTGATCGGCGCGCAATCGTTCGACCTCTCCGACACCGACCGCAGCTGGTCGCTGGGCGCAGGCCCCGGCGTGGGCGTGCGCTACTGGTTCCGCGAAGACCACTACAACGCGGCGCGGTCCTACCTGGACCTGGCCGTGCAGTACCGGTTCGCCCTGGGCGGCGGCGATACGCAGCGCGCCAAGGGCCTGTTCGCTACCGCTACCCTGTACTACTGACATGGAAAAGGCATGAACGACATGGATACGCATTCTTTGCTGACCCCCACCGCCCCCCGCCGTCGCCTGCGGGCCGGCCTGCCGCTGCTGGCCGTGCTGTGCGCACTGGCCGGCGCCGGTGCCGCGCAGGCGCAGGCGCCCGCTGCCGCACCGGCAGCAGCCAGCAAGGACGACTCGGCCATCGTGCTGGTCGGCAAGGACGGCTGGCTGTTCCCGGCGTGGGGCAGCCTGAGCGCGGTGGACATGCAGGCGGTGGACGCCTCCACCGGCCTGATCGCCGAGACCAAGGCCCGCCTTGCCGCACGGGGCGTGCGCCTGGAGCTGCTGTTGCTGCCCGACAAGGTGCTGTTCTACGAAGATCGCCTGCCCGAGGGCAAGGTGGTGAGTGCCTCGGTGGAAAAACGCTACGACAGCATTCTCGGCTCGCTGCAGAAGGCCGGCGTGGATGCCCTGGATGCGCGCAAGGTGCTGGCCGGCGTGCGCGCTGGCGGCACCGACGTGTTCTATCGCAGCGACCAGCATTGGACCCAGGCAGCCGCCGACGCCACCGCCGATGCACTGGCGGCACGGATCAAGCAGGCCGTGCCGAACCTGGCCGGCGAGCCCGGCACGGGCACGCCGCTGGGCAAGGAAACCCGCGAGCGCCGCTATGGCGACCTGGCCGAACTGTTCCTGCCCCCGGAACAGCGCGCCGCGGTCGGCCGCGAAACCTTCACCGTTCGCCGCGCCGCCGAATCGCAGGGCCTGCTCGACAGCGGCAAGGCACCGGTGCACGTGACCGGGCACAGCATGGTGCAGGCCTACTTCGGCTTCCCGCAGAAGCTCTCCAATGCACTGGACCGCCCGGTCACGGTCAACTGGAAGGCCGGCAACGTGGGCCCGTGGATCATGCTGCTGGAGTACCTGGAGTCCGACGACTTCCGCACCAATCCGCCGCAGGTGCTGGTCTGGCAGATGTTCGAACCGGTGTACGGTTTCGGCCCGCAGGCCCAGGGCCAGTGGGACAACGCGTCGATCATGACCCCGGCGCAATTTACCGCGCGTGTGAACAAGGCACTGGGGCAGTAACCCGATGAGTGCACGTCCCGGCGCACCCGCGCCCCTGCCTCCGGCTGCGCCCGCCCGTGCCCACCGTCCCACGACGGTGGTGGTGATCGTGTTGCTGGTCATCGGTCTGATCGCTGGCGGCTGGATGCTGGGCAAGGCCAGGATCCCCGCGGCCGCGCTGGCACCGGCGCGCTGGGCCGACGGCGAAGCCGGCCGCGCGATCAACGAAGCGCTCAAACTGCCGGTGCAGGCCCAGGCCGACCTGGCCACGGCCGCGCTGCGCTATCGCCTGCTCGGCGACCTGGGGCCGCAGGTGGCGCTGGGGTGCCCGGATTGGCTGTTCTACCGCGACGGGCTGCGCCCGCCGCCGGGCGCGGGCGAACACGTGCTGCAGCAGCGCGTGCGGCTGATGCAGCACTGGACGACGCAGCTCAAGGCGCAGGGCGTGCAGGTGCTGGTAGTGGTGGTGCCGGACAAGTCGCGCATCGAGCAGGCGCATACCTGTGGTCTGCGCCATTCAACGGCCATGCGCGCGCGGCTGGGCCAGTGGCAGCAGGCGCTGGGTGCCGCCCAGGTGGCCTCCACCGACCTGCTGCCGGTACTGCAGCAGGGCACGGCGCCGGTGTTCTTCCGCACCGACGTGCACATGAACCGGATCGGCGCGCAGCGCGCCGCCGACGCGGTGGCCGCCTCGGCGCTGCCCATGCTGGGCGGGCGGGGCGGGCAGGCGTTCGAGGTCGGCGCGCCCGGTGCGCCCAAGCCGCGCATGGGCGACCTGATCGTGCTCGCCGGCCTGGAGAAGGCGCCGCCGGCCTGGCGCCCGGCGCTGGATCGCGAGCCCGAACAGGTCATCGCGCCGGTGCGCAGCGGTGGGCTGCTCGACGACACCCCGCCGGTGGACGTGCTGCTGCTGGGCAGCTCCAACGGCCGCCGCAGTCTGTTCGCCGAACGCCTGGGCAATGCCCTGGGACGCGAAGTGTGGAACCAGAGCCTGGATGGCGGGCAGTTCTCCGGCGCGCTGCTGGCCGCCTGGCCGCAGCGGGCGCAGTGGCCGCCGACGCTGAAGCTGGTGGTCTGGGAATTTTCTGAAATGGCCCTGTCCTTGCCGTTGACCGACGGTGAGCAGGCAACGCTGGCCGAGATCGACTGAGCGCTACGGACGATGCTTTTCAACTCCTTCCTGTTCCTGCTGGTGTTCCTGCCGATCGCGCTGGGCGTGCATTACGCCCTGGGCGCGGTCCGGCCGCGCCTGGCCGCCTTGTGGCTGTGCGTGGCGTCGATTGTGTTCTACGGCTGGTGGAACCCGCAGTTCGTGATCCTGCTGTCGGGCTCGATCGTCTTCAACTACCTGGTCAGCCTGGTGATCCTGTCGCTGGCCAAGCGACCAAAACTGCAGCTGCTGGCCACCGCACTGGGCGTGGCCGCCGACCTGCTGCTGCTGGTGCACTACAAGTACTTCGCGGCGATGGTGAACTTCGTCGGCGAGATGGGCTTCAACGTCGGCCCGATGGATGCGCTGATCCTGCCGCTGGGCATCTCCTTCTTCACCTTCACCCAGATCGGTTACCTGCTCGACTGCCGGGCCGGCGTGGTCAACGACCGCAGCCCGCTCAGCTACGTGCTGTTTGTGACCTTCTTCCCGCACCTGATTGCCGGTCCCATCCTCCACCACAAGGAGATGATGCCGCAGTTCAGCAAGCGCGAAACCTATCGCTTCCAGGCCGACAACCTGTCGGTGGGCGGCATGCTCTTCGTGATCGGGCTGGCAAAGAAAGTGCTGCTGGCCGACACCATCGCCCCGTATGCCGATGCGGGCTTTGCCTCCACCGGCGAGGTGCAGTTCTGGGGCGCCTGGGCCACCGCGCTCAGCTACGCGCTGCAGCTGTACTTCGATTTCTCCGGGTATTCGGACATGGCCCTGGGCTTGGCCCGCATGTTCGGCATCCGTTTCCCGCTCAACTTCAACTCGCCCTACAAGGCGACCAGCGTGATCGATTTCTGGGCGCGCTGGCACATGACCCTCACCCGCTACATCACCGCCTACCTGTACTACCCGGTGGCGATGGCGGTAACCCGCTGGCGCACCCGCCATGGCCGCGCCACCGGCCCGGCGGCGGTGGCCTCGGCGGGCGGCTTCCTGTCGATGATCGTGCTGCCCACGGTGTGGGCGATGGGCCTGGCCGGCATCTGGCATGGCGCGGGCCTGCAGTTCCTGATCTTCGGCCTGCTGCATGCCGGCTACCTGTCCATCAACCACGCCTGGCGCGTGTTCGTCGGCGGACGCAAGCCGGCCGCGCTGCGCCAGCTGCGCTGGTACCAGCATGCCGGCTATGTGCTGCTCACCTTTGGCGCGGTGCTGGTGGCGCAGGCGTTCTTCCGCGCCGACGGCGTGCACGACGCCTGGCAGCTGGTCCAGGCCATGTTCGGCGTGCGCGGTTGGGAAAGCCTGGAGAACCTGGGCTACCTTGGCGGCATGGGGCTGGGTGACAGCTGGCGCCTGCTGGCCGGCCACCACGTGCAGCTGCTCTACATCCTGGTGCTGCTGGCCATCGTCTGGCTGGCACCCAACGCCCAGCAGATCATGGGCGTGTACGGCCCGTCGCTGGCCAAGCCGAGCCCGGCCCCGCGCGCGTGGATGCGCTGGCAGCCCAACTGGCAGTGGCTGCTGGTGATGCTGCTGATGCTGGGGCTGTCGCTGCTGAGCCTGCACAAAGAATCCCGTTTCCTCTACTTCCAGTTCTGACAAGGTGAACCCGATGGATATCCAGACCCTCCAGGCCCAGTTGATCGACATCGTCGAAGCGGTGATCGGCACCCGCGTGCAGCCCGACGAGTACATGGAGTCGCTGTTCGACTCGATGTCCAAGGTGCAGTTGATGGTCGAGGTCAAGGACCGCCTCGGCGTGACCCTGCCGGTCGATGAGATCGACGCGCTGGTTGATTCGGTGCAGGTGCTGGCCGACTACGTGGCCGCGCACCAGCGCTGAGCCGTATCCCCCCTGCAGGAGCTGCGCGCATGCGATTCGATTTCGACCACTGCCGCTTCGTCGCGCTGGAGCACGCCCCGCATGCGCCGGCGCTGCACGATGCCGACGGCACCCTGGACTGGGCCGCGCTGCATGCAGCCACCCAGGCCTGGATCGCGCGCGCGCAGGCGGCCGGCGTGCAGCCTGGCTACGCGCTGGTGATCTCCGGGCACAAAGAGTCTGCGTTCGTGGTGGCCATGCTCGGCTGCCTGCAGATGGGCGTCGCCTATGTGCCGGTGGACACCATCAACCCGGCCGCGCGGCTGCAGCGGATCACCCAGCTCACCCATGCCGGCGCGGTCTACGATGCCGCCACCGACACCTTCGGGCCCGGTGCCGATGCACCGCGCGCGCTCAGCGTGCCGGACCTGGCCTACATCATGTTCACCTCCGGCAGCACCGGTGACCCGAAGGGCGTGCAGATCGGCCGCGACAGCGTGGCGCTGTTCACCGGCTGGATCCGCGACTGCCTGCAGCTGGGTGAGGCGCCGGCCTTCCTCAACCAGATGCTCTTCAGCTTCGACTTCTCGCTGTTCGACCTGTGCGGCGCGCTCGGCACGGGCGGCAGCTGCGTGCTGTGCCCGCGCGAGGTGATCGCCGACAGCGAACGGTTCGTTGAACACCTGCGCCACTCGGCGGTGGCGGTGTGGGCCTCCACGCCCTCGTTCGTGCGCCAGCAGATGCTCAACCCGCGCTTCAACGCCGAGCACCTGCCGTCGCTGCGCGTGTTCGTGTTCGGCGCCGAGTCGCTCACCCCGCGCGTGGCTGAAGAGCTGTGGGCGCGCTTCCCGCAGGCGCGCATCATCAACTCCTACGGCCCCACCGAAGCCACCTGTTCCACCACCTGGGTGGAGATCGACCCGGCGCTGCGCGCGGCCGCGCCCAATCCGTTCCCGATCGGCGTGGCCAAGCCCTACGCCGAGGTCTTCATCGACGACGGCGAAATCTGCATGGCCGGCGACCACGTCATGCGCGGCTACCTGGACCGTCCGGACCTGGACCACGGCGTGCTGTTCGACCACCACGGCAAGCGCGCCTACCGCAGCGGCGACCTCGGCGGCCTGGACGCGGAAGGGCGGGTGTACTTCCGCGGCCGCAAGGATGACCAGATCAAACTCAACGGCTACCGCATCGAACTGGCCGAAGTGGACGCCTCGCTGTCCACCCTGGACGGCGTGGTGGCCGGCGCGGCGGTGGTGCTGCGCCGGCCCGACGGCAGCCTGGTGCGCATGATCGGTTTCGTCGAACTGTCCCAGCCCGGCGAAGGCGCGGTTCAGCCGCTGCCGGCGTCGCTGCAGGACTGGAAGGCGCAGCTGGGCCGTCGCGTGCCGCCGTACATGATTCCCTCTGAACTGATCGCCGTCGATGCGTTGCCCACCGGCAACAGCAACAAGGTGGATCGCCGACAACTGGAGCAGCGCTACGCAATGGCGCGCACGCTTCGCCGCCAGGAACCCAACGCATGAAACTGCCTTTGATATCGCTCGCCGCCGCCGTGCTGGCCCTTTCTCCGCTGGCCGCCAGCGCCCAGCAGGCGGCCCCCGAAGGCCGCCTGGCCCAGCTCTATGCGGCACGGCCGCCGGCCGGTTCGGCGTTCGTGCGTGTCCTCAACCCGGGCAGCGCCGCGCTCAAGGTCGCTGTCGGTCCCGGCGCCGAACAGACCGTCGGCCCGGCCACGCGGGCCAGCCGCTACGCGATCGTGGAGGGCGGGAAGCCGTTCACCGTGCGCGTGGCCGGCAAGCCCCGCACCCAGCCGCAGGTTGCGGCCGGCAGCTTCACCACGCTGGTACTGGACGCCGCCGCCCCGTCGAAGCCCCTGGCCGCACTGGCCGATGGCGGGGGCACCAGCGACGCGCTCAAGGCCGAGATCCGCTTCTACAACCTGGCCAGTGGCTGCACGCAGGGCCGCCTGGCGATGGCTGACAAGGGTGCGGTGGTGTTCCCGGCCGTCGCGGCCGGCAGCAGCAGTGCGCGTGGCATCAACCCGGTCAAGGCACGCCTGGTGGCCGGCTGCGGCGGCAAGGACAGCGCGCCGCTGGCGCTGCCGGCGTTGCAGCCCGGCGACCACTACAGCCTGTTCCTGACCGGCAGCGCCACCGCCCCGGTGCTGCAGGGCCAACTCAGCGGCACCGACCCGGTAGGCCGCTGATCCATGCAGACCCGTCCGGTATTCGGTGAGGACCATGCGCTGTTCCGCGCGCAGGTACGGCGTTTCATTGCCGAACAGATCGCCCCGCAGTACGCGCAGTGGGAGCGCGACGGCATCACCCCGCGCGCGCTGTGGCGTGCAGCCGGCGAGGCCGGCCTGCTCAACTGCCAGCTGCCCGAGCCGTACGGCCTGGGCGGCGACATCGGCCACGCCGCCTGTGTGATCGAGGAACTGGCGCGCGCCAACTACCTGGGCATCGGCTTCTCGATCCACTCGGACATGGTGGCGCCCTACCTGATGCAATACGGCAGCGACGCGGTACGCGCGCGCTGGCTGCCGGCCATGGCGCGCGGCGAGGCGATCGGCGCCATTGCGATGACCGAACCGGGCGCGGGCAGCGACCTCAAGGCGGTCCGCACCCGTGCCGAACGCCAGGGCGAGCATTACCTGCTGAACGGCCAGAAGACCTGGATCACCAACGGCAGCAATGCCGACGTGGTGGTGGTGGTGGCCACCGTGGCGCCCGAACTGGGCGCGCGTGGGCTCACCCTGTTCTGCGTGGATACCCGCCTGCCCGGCGTCACCCGCGGCGCACCCATGGCCAAGATCGGCCAGCACGCGCAGGACACCAGCGAGCTGTTCTTCCAGGACGTGGCGGTACCGGTGTCGCACCTGCTGGGGGAAGAACAGCGCGGCTTCGACTACCTGGGCGAACAGCTGGCGGCCGAGCGCATGGCCATTGCGTTGCGCGCGGCGGCATCGGCCGAAGGCATGCTGGAGGAAACCGTGGCCTACGTGCGCCAGCGAAAGGCGTTCGGACGCTTCCTGATCGACCACCAGAACACCCGGTTCGTGCTGGCAGGCGCGGCGGCGCAGCTGGCGATGCTGCGCAGCTTCCTCGACCAGTGCCTGTCAGAGCAGCTGCAGGGCCGACTGGACGCGACCGTGGCGGCGATGGCCAAGCTAAACGCCACCGAACTGCAGGGCAGGATCCTTGACGACCTGCTGCAGCTGCATGGCGGTTATGGATACAGCAGTGAGTACGGCATCGGCCGCGCCTGGACCGACGCACGCGCGCTGCGCATCTTCGGGGGCAGCAGCGAGATCCTGCGCGAGATCATCGGCCGCACGTTGTAACCGCCCGGCAGCTACCGGGCGTGGGTGGGTAGGCCCGCGCGCCTTACAACCCCCACTGCCGCCGCAGCGCCTTCGCCTGCGGCGTGTCCTGCGACAACCACGGGTCCAGCGCATACACCAGCACGTGTTCGGCACCGCTGTCGCGCGCCCACGCCAGCTGGCGCTCAATCCGCGCGGCGTCGGCGGTTTCGCCCTTGAACTGGGTACCGTCGTGGTTCTCACCGGGCAGTTCGCGGAACAATTCCACGATCGCATCGAACGCTACGCCGCGTTGTTTCAGCATCGCCAGCAACGGCTTGAGCTGCTGCACATTGCCGGCCCCGGCAACGCCAACGCCGTCCTGCACCATCGGCCGCAGCGGCACCTGGTCCAGCAGGCTGGCCCACACTGTCTCCAGGCGCCCGCTGGTCTGCAGGCGGCTGAAGTAGGTGGAGATGGCGCAGTCGCCGCCGCGCGCCTGTGCGGCCTGGTGCAGGCCGTGCAGCCATTGGCCCAGCCACTGCACGCGGGCCGGGTCGGCCCAGTGGTACTGCTCGATCTCATAGGGCAGGTACCAGCCGCCGAAGGCCTGCAGGCGTGCCCACGGTGCCTGCGCCAGCCACTGCTGGGCGCGCGCCAGGCTGCTGGCGAAGAAGGCCTGCAGCGCGGCGTCATCGCCGCCGATCGCCTGCCACCACGACTGTTCGAAGGGCAGCCCCACCCGCACGGTGATGCCCGCTTCGCCTGCGGCGGTGAACAGCATGCGCAGGCCGGCATCAGTCAGCTGCCAATCGCCTTCCGGCGCGCCGTGGATACCGCTCCACTGCAGCACCAGCTGCTTGCAGCCCAGGCGCTGGGCCAGCCCCACCGAGCGCTGCCAATCGGCCATGGTCCAGTCCAGATGGCTGCGCCAGGGCTGCAGGAACGTGCCCTCTACCTGCACCGGCATCGAACAGCCGGGCAGGGTGGCCAGGGCACCCATGGCGGGGGCCAGCAGCGCGGCACGCAGCAGCCGGCGACGCAACGGCGAAGACAGATCGGAAAGCACGCGGGCATCAGTCATGCCACATCATCCCAGAGCCGCGTTGCGGAGGGGTGAACCGCGCCATCGGCGCCGGTGGGCGCACACCCTTACTCCAGCGCGTAGCGCAGCACGAACAGGCCGGCCACCAGCCACACCGCCGGGTGCACCTCGCGCCAGCGCCCGGTGCCGGCCTTGAGCACCGCATAGGCGATGAAGCCGAAGGCCAGGCCGTTGGCAATGGAGTAAGTGAACGGCATCGCCAGCGCACACAGCGCGGCCGGCACCGATTCGGTCAGGTCGCTCCAGTCCACGTCCACCAGCTCGCGCAGCATCAGCCCGGCCACGAACAGCAAGGCAGGGGCGGTGGCATAGCCGGGCACCATCGCCGCCAGCGGCGAGAACAGCAGGGCGGCCAGGAACAGGGCCGCCACCACCAGCGCGGTCAGGCCGGTGCGGCCACCGGCCTGCACGCCCGACGCGCTTTCGGCAAACGCGGTGGTGCTGCTGGTGCCCAACAACGAGCCGGCCACGATGGCGGTGCTGTCGGCCAGCAGCGCACGGCCGAAGCGCTTCTGCGCGCCGGGAAGTTTCAGCAGGCCCGCACGGCCGACCACGCCGTACAGCGTGCCGGTGGCATCGAACACTTCCACCAGCACGAACACCAGCACCACCTGCAGCAACACCGCGATCGGCGCGCCGCCGTTGTGGTGCAGCAGCCCGGGCAGGTCCAGCTGCAGGAAGGTGGGTGCCAGGCTGGGCGGCAGCGAGATCAACCCATGGAACTGCACATCACCGAGCAGCCACGCCGCGCCGGTGACCGCCAGAATGCCGATCAGGATCGCGCCGCGTACCTTGCGTGCTTCCAGGATCGCAATCAGCAGGAAACCGGCCAGGGCCAGCAGCGGTGGGGCGGTGTTGAGCGGGCCCAGCGCCACCAGGGTGTCGGTGTTGGCGATGATCACCCCGGATTTCTGCAGCGCGATGATGGCCAGGAACAAGCCGATACCGGCCACGATGGCCGCGCGCAGCGAGGGCGGAATGCCCGCCACCAGCCAGGCACGCACGCCGGTCAGCGACAGCGCCAGGAACACCAGCCCGGAAATGAACACCGCTGCCAGCGCCTGCTGCCACGGCAGCCCGGCCGCCCCGACCACGGTGAAGGCGAAGAAGGCGTTCAACCCCATGCCGGGGGCCATGCCCACCGGGAAGTTGGCGGCAAACGCCATCACCAGCGACCCCAGCGCCGCGGCCAGGCAGGTGGCCACGAACACCGCGCCCGGGTCCATGCCGGTGGTGGCCAGGATGTCCGGGTTGACGAAGACGATGTAGGACATCGTCAGGAAGGTGGTCAGCCCGGCCAGCATCTCGGTACGCACAGAAGTGCCGTGCTGCTGGAGCTGGAACAGGCGCTCGGGGAGGGACATGGTGGAATCTCGTGACGATGTGGTGTCACGACCAACGGTCGTGACCAACCGGTATGCAAAACGGCTGCGCAGTGTGCGCGTGTGTCATGACCTGCGGTCACGACCTATCCAAATGTAAACGGCCGCGCAGAGCGCGGCCGTTTCCTTTTTTACTTCAGCGCCTTGAAGCGCAGGCGCTTCGGGGCGGCGTCGTCGCCCATGCGGCGGCGCTTGTCTTCTTCGTACTCGCGGTAGTTGCCCTGGAAGAACTCCACGTGCGAGTCGCCTTCGAACGCCAGGATGTGGGTCGCGATGCGATCCAGGAACCAGCGGTCATGCGAGATGACGAAGGTGTTGCCCGGGAACTCCAGCAGCGCATCTTCCAGTGCACGCAGGGTTTCGATGTCCAGATCGTTGGACGGTTCATCGAGCAGCAGCACGTTGCCACCCTGCAGCAGGGTCTTGGCCATGTGCAGGCGGCCACGCTCACCACCGGACAGCGACCCCACCAGCTTCTGCTGGTCCTGGCCCTTGAAGTTGAAGCGGCCGATGTAGGCGCGCGACTGGATCTCCACGCCATTGATGTTGAGGATGTCCAGGCCGCCAGCGATTTCCTGGAAGACGTTGTGGTTGCCTTCCAGCGCGTCGCGGCTCTGGTCCACGTAGGACAGCTTGACGGTCGGGCCGACCACGATCTCGCCGGTATCGGGCTTTTCCTGGCCGGTGATCATCTTGAACAGGGTCGACTTACCGGCACCGTTGGGACCGATGATGCCCACGATCGCGCCACCGGGCACCAGGAAGTTCAGGTCGTCGAACAGCAGGCGGTCACCGAACTTCTTGGAGACGTTCTTGAACTCCATCACCGCATTGCCCAGGCGCTCGCCCGGCGGAATGAAGATTTCGTTGGTCTCGTTGCGCTTCTGGTAGTCCACCGACTGCAGTTCTTCCAGGCGGGCCAGACGCGCCTTGCCCTTGGTCCGGCCGCCCTTGGCGTTCTGCCGCGACCATTCCAGTTCCTTCTGGATCGCCTTCTGGCGGGACTTTTCCTGGTTGTCTTCCTGGCGCAGGCGGTCGTCCTTCTGGGTCAGCCAGTCGGTGTAGTTGCCCTTCCACGGAATGCCGCGGCCGCGGTCCAGTTCCAGGATCCACTCGGCGGCGTTGTCCAGGAAGTAGCGGTCATGGGTAACGGCCACCACGGTGCCGGTGTAGCGCGCCAGGAACTGTTCCAGCCATTCCACGGACTCGGCGTCCAGGTGGTTGGTCGGTTCGTCGAGCAGCAGCATGTCCGGCTTCTGCAGCAGCAGGCGGCACAGCGCCACGCGGCGCTTTTCACCACCGGACAGGGTGCCCACAATGGCTTCCCACGGCGGCAGGCGCAGCGCATCGGCGGCCACGTCCAGCTGGTTTTCCAGGGTGTGCGCGTCGCCGGCGGCCAGGATCGCCTCCAGGCGTTCCTGTTCCTTGGCCAGCTTGTCGAAGTCGGCGCCTTCCTCGGCATAGGCCAGGTACACCGCGTCCAGCGCGGCCTGGGCCTGCAGCACCTCGCCCACGCCTTCCTCGACCGACTCGCGCACGGTCTTGGTCGGGTCCAGCTCCGGTTCCTGGGCCAGGTAGCCGACCTTGATGCCGGCCTGCGGGCGGGCTTCGCCCTCGAAGTCGGTATCCACGCCGGCCATGATCTTGAGCACCGTCGACTTGCCCGAGCCGTTCAGGCCCAGCAGGCCGATCTTGGCACCCGGGAAGAACGACAGCGAGATGTCCTTGATGATCTGCCGCTTGGGCGGGACCACCTTGCTGACGCGGTTCATGGTGTAGATGTATTGCGAGGACATGAGGTCTCCGAAGGCGCAACCCTGCGCCCGTTCCAGGCGGAACAGGAACAGATGAATAAAGGGGTACCCCCGATTATAGCCGGAAGCGATGACAGACGCCGGTCTGCCCACGGGGCGGGGCTTGCCGGGGCCTGAATGGGCCGTCAAAGCCGTTGAAATGGAAACCGTTTCCAGCCGGAAACCGTTCAGATGCCGTCAGCATGATGGAGCCATCAATCCACCAAGCGAGGCCAATCATGCGCATGAATCGATTTGTGGTCGGGGCCGTTGCCTCGCTGCTGGCCTTGGGCACGGTGGCGCCGGCCTTCGCCGACAACGACCACCGCGGCCGTGGGCACGACCGCCATGACGACCGGCATGATCGCCACGACCGTCGCCACGACCGGCATGATCGCCGCGACTGGCGCGACGATCGCCGCGAGGCCCGCCACGACCGCCGCTACTACGACAACCGCGGCTATTACCGCCCGGCACCGCCGCCGCGCGTGGTCTACCGCCCGGCCCCGGGCTATGGCTCCTACGGCTGGGCGCGCGGCCACCGCTACCGCGAGTACTACGGCGGCCCGGTGTACGTGGTCAACGACTACAGCCGCTACTCGGTGCGCCGTCCGCCGCGTGACCATCACTGGATCCGCGACGACCGCGGCAACCTGCTGCTGGTCGCCATCGCCACCGGCATCATTGCCGACTACGTGATCAACAACCGGTAAGCCCGGCGGCAGTGAACCGGCCCGGCCTGGACGGCGCCCCTCGGGGCGCCGTTCTGCGTTCCGGGGCGCGTGCGCCCGGATTGGTCACCCCGGGCCGTGGGGACTACAATCCAGAGCTCGCGCTGTACCCCCTCTGCCTGCCTGGAGTAACCGATGTTCCCGCGTGACGTCCGCATCGAAACCTACGATCCCGAACTGGCCAAGGCCATCGCCGCCGAAACCCAGCGCCAGGAAGACCACGTCGAGCTGATCGCCAGCGAGAACTACACCAGCCCGGCGGTGATGGAAGCCCAGGGCAGCCAGCTGACCAACAAGTACGCCGAAGGCTACCCGGGCAAGCGCTACTACGGTGGCTGCGAATACGTGGACATCGCCGAACAGCTGGCCATCGACCGCCTCAAGCAGCTGTTCGATGCCGACTACGCCAACGTGCAGCCGCACAGCGGTTCGCAGGCCAACCAGGCCGTGTACTTCGCGCTGCTGCAGCCGGGCGACACGATTCTGGGCATGAGCCTGGCCCACGGTGGCCACCTGACGCATGGCGCCAAGGTCAACGCGTCGGGCAAGCTGTTCAATGCGGTGCAGTACGGCGTGGACGAAGCCGGCCTGATCGATTACGACGAAGTGGAACGCCTGGCCGTCGAGCACAAGCCGAAGATGGTCGTCGCCGGTTTCTCGGCGTACTCGCAGGTGGTGGACTGGGCGCGCTTCCGCGCCATCGCCGACAAGGTCGGTGCCTACCTGTTCGTGGACATGGCGCACGTGGCCGGCCTGGTTGCCGCGGGCGTGTATCCCAGCCCGTTGCCGCACGCCCATGTGGTCACCTCGACCACCCACAAGACCCTGCGCGGCCCGCGCGGCGGCATCATCATCGCCAAGGGCGCCGACGAAGACCTGGTCAAGAAGCTGCAGTCGATCGTGTTCCCGGGCATCCAGGGCGGTCCGCTGATGCACGTCATCGCCGGCAAGGCCGTGGCGTTCAAGGAAGCGCTGGAGCCGGCCTTCAAGACCTACCAGGCGCAGGTGGTCAAGAATGCCCAGGCGATGGCCAACACGCTGATTGCGCGCGGCTACAAGATTGTTTCCGGCGGCACCCGGAACCACCTGATGCTGGTCGACATGATCGGCAAGGACGTGTCGGGCAAGGACGCGGAAGCCGCGCTCGGCAAGGCCCACATCACCGTCAACAAGAACTCGGTGCCCAACGACCCGCGTTCGCCGTTCGTGACCTCCGGCCTGCGCCTGGGTACCCCGGCAGTGACCACCCGCGGCTACCTGGAGCAGGACTGCGTGGACCTGGCCAACTGGATCGCCGACGTGCTCGACGCCCCGGCTGACGAGGCCGTGATCGCCCGCGTGCGCGATGCGGTCAGCGCGCAGTGCGCCAAGTACCCGGTCTACGGTTGATCGATCTGCTGGACCAGCGCCGGTTCTACCTGGCCGTGGCCCTCCTGTTCGGAGTGCCCGGCCTGGTCCTCGGCGCGACGCTGGCCGGCCTGGGGATGGTGGCCGGCGTGGGTCAGACACAGCTCGGCGGGTTGCCGCCGCCCCTGCTCGCCGTGGGGTGGGCACTGTCCGGACTGCTCGGGCTTCTGGCGTGGGTCCGGCTGAGCTGGGCCTGGGTGAGCGCCGGACGGGACGGCCTGCAGTGGCCGCATCGGTCATGGTGGTGGCTGCTGGGCCTGGGCGTTGCCGCTGCACTGGCCTTGGTCGGTGCGGTGGTGCTCGATATCGGGCCGGGGCGGGGGGGTGCCTACCTGCTGCTGCTGGCCGGGCCGCCGGTGCTCGTTCCCTCCGCCGTCCTGTACGTGCAGCGACACCGTGGCACGCAGGAACGCCTGCAATGAGCGCTGGGCGCACGCGGCGCCGTCCGTGCATCCGGTAGCCGACGCATCGGCACGGCGTGATCGGCGCCAGCGCCTTCTCTATGCCGCGCTGGCGGTGCTGTTGGGCGGCCCCAGCGTCCTGCTGGGCGGGGCGCTTGCGGCCATGGGCATGGTGGGCAGCGTGGCGTCACTGGCCGACGGCACCGTCGCGCTTCCCGGGCAGGCGCTGATGCTGGTGTGGGGGATGGCCGGTCTCGCCGGCTGCATTGCCTGGTTGGGGCTCAGCTGCAGCTATCTGCTGGAAGGACGCAGCGCACTGCGCACCCGCAGCCGTGCCCAGTGGGCGGCGATGCTGCTGGGCATGCTCGCCAGCCTGCCGATGCTGGGCATCGGGCTCTGGTTGGGGTTTACCCACGGCAGCGAGGCGTTCGGCCTGCTGCTGGCGGGACCTTCGCTGCTGGTTCCGGCCGGCATACTGTGCCGATTGCGACCCCGCGCCTGAGGGCCGCGCGAGGGACCGTTACGCGCCAGCGCAGATCGAAACGGGGCGACGATAGCCGCGAAGAACTCGACGCGCGCTATGTGTGCAGCGGCTTCGATCGCGCGCGGCAGAATTCTGTACCGGGTGCAGCCGGCTGGTCAGGCACGGGTGATTTTCGGATTAATTGCATATTCGAGCGCGGGCGGTTGGTTCTAGCGTCGCCCATTGCCGTGACCTACGGCTGTCTCGAGGCAGAGCATGTGACGCATCCCGTCCCTTCGCAATCGATTCCTTCGCTTTCCCGGTATCAGATCGGTTTTGCCGTCCACCTGCTGGCAGTGGGTCTGCCCTTGATGGTCGTCTCGTTGTCGTGCTTCGTGGTCATCGTGCCGTTGGCCGTGTTCGAAGGCGGTGCCTCGATGGTCGGGCTGCGGCGGGGCTTCCTGGCGTGGTATGGCACGGTGCTGGCGGGGGCTGCGGCGATGGCGCGGCTGGGCTGGGGCTGGTTGGTCCGGCGACGCCCGCTCCGGCAGGGCAGCCGCCGGGCCTGGTGGTTGCTGCTGGCCGCGTTACCGGTCCAGGCCGCGGCGTGGTGGGCCATGCTGCGGTTCGGCACCGGCCTGGATCTCAGCCAGTACGGGCATTACCTGTGGGCCGGTACGCCGCTGGCCGGATGCGTGGCGCACCTGGCGTGGCTGCGGTGGCGGGAAGGGACCGGGGCCACGACGATACGCTCCTGATATTTGTGCGGGCTGACCTTCTCAGGTACCGTTGCGACGCTGCCGTGACCACGGCATGACGTTTTCCTGATGCAAGGCGTTCCATGTACTGTCCGTTCTGCCAGCATGCCGATACCCGTGTGATCGATTCGCGCGTCTCTGAAGACGGGGCGACGATCCGGCGTCGGCGTGAGTGCGAGGCCTGCAACGAACGCTTCAGTACCTTGGAAACCATCGAGTTGAAACTGCCGGCGATCGTCAAGAGTGACGGCAGCCGCGAAGCATTCGACGCGCGCAAGGTACGCAGCGGCTTCGATCGCGCGCTGCAGAAGCGCCCGGTGCCCGAAGACCAGATTGAACTGGCGGTGCGCGCGGTGATGCAGCAGGCACGTGTCTGCGGCGAGCGTGAAATCCCGTCGATCAAGATCGGCGAGTTCGTGATGAACGAACTGCGCAAGCTCGACCACGTTGGCTACGTGCGGTTCGCCTCGGTGTACCGCAGCTTTGGCGACGTGGCCGATTTCCGCGAGGAAATCGAGAAGCTCGAACGCGACCTGCCGGCCAGCACCGAACAACTGCAGCTGCTGGGCGGCGTGATTCCGCTGGACAAGAAAAAGAAGGGCTGAGTCCCGGCCGCCTCGCGGCGACCCCGGCTGGGCTACCATCGGCGCTGCACGCCCGCCGCCGATTGAACTGCCATGACCGATTTTTCCGCACTCGACCACCTGCACATGGCCCACGCGCTGCGCCTGGCCGAACGGGCGGCGTACACCGCGCGGCCCAATCCCATGGTGGGCTGTGTGATCGCCCACGTGGACGAGGTGGTGGGCGAGGGCTGGCACCAACGCACCGGTGGTCCGCATGCCGAAGTCTTCGCGTTGCGCCAGGCCGGTGAACGCGCGCGCGGTGCCACCGCCTACGTCACCCTGGAGCCCTGCGCGCATTACGGGCGTACCCCGCCCTGTGCGCTGGCGTTGATCGACGCGGGCGTGACGCGGGTGGTGGCGGCGATGCGCGATCCGTTCCCGAAGGTGGATGGCGGTGGCTTCGACCTGCTGCGCACGGCGGGCATCGACGTCGCCGAAGGCCTCATGGCCACCCAGGCGCGCGAGCTCAACAAGGGCTTCCTGTCGCGTATCGAGCGCGGCCGGCCGTGGCTGCGGGTGAAGCTGGCTGCCAGCCTGGACGGCCGCACGGCGATGGCCGACGGGACGTCCAAGTGGATCACCGGCGCGGCCGCACGCGAGGACGTGCAGCACTGGCGCGCGCGTGCCGGCGCGATCCTGACCGGCGCCGACACGGTGCTGGCCGACGACCCGATGCTGACCGTGCGCCTGGCCGACACCGAGGTACTGCCGCCGCTGCGCGTGGTACTCGATTCACGCCTGCGCTCGCTGGAATGCTCACGCGTGCGCGAGGGCGGGGCACCCACGCTGTACCTGCATGACGCGGCGGTGAGCGCTCCCGATGCAGCCGATGCGGACTTTGCCAGCATTGCCTGCCGCGAAGGCCGCCTGGAGCTGGGCGCGGTGCTGGCGCTGCTGGCCGAGCGCGGCATCAATGAAGTGCACACCGAAGCGGGTGCGACGCTGGCCGGTGCGTTGCTGGCCGGCGGTTGGGTCGATGAGCTGCTGCTGTACCAGGCACCCACGCTGCTGGGCGAGCATGGCTTGCCGTTGCTGTCGGGGCTGGGCATCCATGCGATGGAGCAGCAGCGACGGATGCGCGTGGTGGACCAGCGCCAGGTGGGCGACGATCTGCGGGTGCTGTTGCGGGTGTGATCGAGGGTGGGCGGTGCCGGTTTGCGAATGCCGACCAACGGTCGGCACCCGCGGTGTTGCGCTCAACGGCAGGCGTCGGTCCACATCATTTCAACGATGGAGCGCAGTGCCTTGCACTCCTGCACCATGGCCTCCACCGATTGGGTCTGGGCCTTGTCCTTCAACTCTTCGGCCATCGCATCCACGCCGTTGAGCTGCTCCGGCGCGATCTTCGCCACGCACTGGCGGTGCTGCTGCAACAGCAGGTCGCAGCTGGCCACGCCGGTGACCGTCGGTGCGTCCTTCGCGGCGGCGTCCTGCTGCCATGCGTCGAACGGCAGCAGCGCATCGACCACCGGCGCCACCAGTGCATCCAGGTTGCCGCTGTACCAGTAGCCGTTGTCCTTGGCCGGGTACAGATCCACGGTGCCGCGCACCTCGCGGCGCGGACCGCTGCTGAGTGCGGCCACGTAGGCGTCGGTGAAGCGCTTCAAGCCGGCCGGGGTGTTGTTGGCCACGCTGGCGTCGAACAATGGGCGCAGGTCGTCCAGCGCCGTCACCTGGCAGCTGAAGTCGACCGTGGCGATCTTCGCGCCGTCCACCGCGTCGTTGTCGCGCAGGGTGCTGCGCTGCGCACGGCAGTGGGTCTTGCCCAGGTTGGCCGCCACCACGGCGGGCATCGCCTTGATGCGCGCGTCATCGGTACCCGCCGCGGTGAGCAGGCCCTGCAACGGCGAAGCGAGCGCGGTGGCGAACGCGCCCTTGTTGAAATCGATCGGGTCCTGGCCGTCATAGGCCGGGCGCAGCGCGTCGTTGAGCGTGCGTGCGGCCGCCGCGTCGTCTTCCAGCATCACCCGTGCGTACAGGTCGAAGGTCTGTTCGGGCGTCAGCGGTGCCGGTGCGGCGGCGGTCGCCAGCAGCGGCATGCACAGCAACAGCGAGGTGGCCAGTACGTGGCGGGTATTCATGAAGGTCAGCGTCCAATGCAGGGCGCGGAAGCCTAACGCATTTCACACCGGCGGCCGATGTTTCGCCGGTAGAGCCACCCCACGGGTGGCTGCACGCGGCTCACGCGCCCGCCCCCCGCCAACGCCTGCCACGGTGCAGAGGGCGCGGTGCGCCTGGCGCCGGAATGCAAAGAACAACCAAACGGTTCTTATTCCATCTGAGGAGAAGTGGAAACATGCGATCACGGTTTCAGACGCGGTTGTCGGCGGGTCGGGCGCTGGGGCCCCATACCCTTTCCGGCGAATGTCCTCCGGCGTCGGCCTGCGGCCGCCCCCTCCCCCTTTACTTCGCCTCCAAGGGTATGGGGCCCCAGCGCCCGACCCACCGACCTGCGCCAAACAGGCCTGGCTTCTACCTGCTTACCGCACGCCGAGCCCCGTAGCGGCCGGTAGGCTCCTGGGCAACGTAAAGGAGGAGGCCGCCACGCGGCCGGGGGACATTTGCGCCAGGGGCCTACCGGCTGCTACGGGGCACTCACGCTCGCGACCGGCCCGATCGGAGATGCCAGCCTATCCAAACGGCACCTGCACACCCGGCCACCCGTGTAGCCTCGTGCTCGCTCTTCGAGGACCCTGCAGAAATCACGCTCCCCGCAGAGGGGAGAAGAACCAAAAAAAACGGGCCCCTTTCGGGACCCGTTCGATCATGGCGCAGCGGAGAACCGCCGCCGCCCGATCAGAAACTCGCGCGCACGCCCACCGAATACTGGGTGACTTCGTCGTACGCCTGCACTTCGCCAACCAGACCCCAGGTCGGGGTGAAGTTGACCTGGCCACCGAGGGTGCCGGTCCAGGTGCCGTCCATGTCGCTGCCGTCGATGTAGCCGGCCTTCAACCAGGCTTCGGTACGCGGCGAGGGCTTGCCACGCACGCCCAGGGTGGCGCGGGCGGCGTTGGTGTGTTCCTTGTAGCGCTCGGTTTCGAAGCCGTCGGCTTCGTACTTGGCTTCATTGTTGATGCGCAGCCAGGCGATGTCGGTGGTGAAGTCGACGCGGTCGCTCATCGGCATGTGGTAGCCGATGCCCAGCTCCGGCTGCTTCAGCTCCTGCTTGACGCGCACGTCATAGACACCCAGATCGTAGGTGGTGGTCTTGGACACGGTGCTGTAGGCACCGAAGACGTGCACCTGTTCGGCGATGGCGAACGAGCCGCGGACATAACCACCGTCCAGCTTCGGCTTGGAGGGGGCGCCGTTGCGGTCCAGCTGCAGCTGGGTCCAGCCACCTTCCACGTAGGTGTAGCTCAGGCCTTCGGCCGCGACGGCCGACAGCGGGGCAGCGGCCAGCAGGGCGGCGGCCAGGAGAATCTTGCGCATGCAGGTTCCTTGAGTGGTGTTGAGGTCCATTTCAGCCGGCCCTTCACTGGGCGGCAGGAGCGGCGATCACTGCCGCGCGGGCGAATTTTAACCAGAACTTCACAAAAAGCGAGCAGTCAGGTTGCCCTGTTACAATGGCCGCGCCGGCTCGCCGGTACACAAACGTCTTCAGGGCGGGGTGCGATTCCCCACCGGCGGTAGGTGCGCAAGCACGAGCCCGCGAGCGCTTCCGGCCCTGCCGGAAGGTCAGCAGATCCGGTCCAATGCCGGAGCCGACGGTATAGTCCGGATGAAAGAAGACGGTGCGACCGGGCCTTGGGCTCGGTGTGCACCTATATGCCTTGCGGCGTTTTTCGCTCACTTTTCGCGGAGAACGTTCCTTGTTTACTGGAATCATCGAAGGCGTCGGCCGTCTGGCCGCACGCGACACCCTCGGCGGCGACGTCCGCTTTACCTTCCACGTGGGCACCCTGCCGTTCGACAACGTGCAGATGGGCGAGAGCATCGCCATCAATGGCGTCTGCCTGACCGTCATCGCCCACGACGCCACGTCCTTCCAGGCCGACGCGTCCACCGAGACCCTGGGCCTGACCACGCTGGGCCAGCTGGCCGACGGCGCGGTGATCAACCTCGAACGCGCCATGCGCCCGACCGACCGCCTTGGCGGCCACCTGGTCAGCGGCCATGTCGACGGCCTGGGCCAGGTGCTGTCCATCCATGACGATGCCCGCGCCCAGCGCTGGCGCTTCGCCGCGCCGGCCGCGCTGCTGCGTTACATCGCCAAGAAGGGCTCGATCTGCGTGGACGGCGTCAGCCTGACCGTCAACGAGGTCGATGCGCAGGGCTTCGAGGTCGCGCTCATCCCGCACACCGTGGCCAACACCGCCTTCGCCGCCACCGGCGTGGGCAGCGCGGTGAACCTGGAAATCGACCTGGTGGCCCGCTACGTGGAACGTTTGATCAGCGTGCCGGCCAGCGGTTCGCACGCACAAGGAGATGCGGCATGAATTTCGCCCCCATTCCGGACATCCTGGAAGACATCCGCCTCGGCCGCATGGTGGTCATCGTCGATGACGAAGACCGCGAGAACGAAGGCGACCTGATCATGGCCGCCGAGCTGGTCAAGCCGTCGGACATCAATTTCATGGTCACCCACGGCCGTGGCCTGGTGTGCCTGCCGCTCACCCGCGAGCGCGCCGCCGACCTGGGCCTGGCGCCGATGGTGCAGGCCAATACCGCGCAGTTCCAGACCAACTTCACCGTCAGCATCGAGGCGGCCGAGGGCGTCACCACCGGCATCTCGGCCTACGACCGTGCCCACACCATCCGCACCGCGGTGAAGCCGGATGCCAAGCCGGCCGACCTGCACCAGCCGGGCCACATCTTCCCGCTGATCGCCCAGCCGGGCGGCGTGCTCACCCGCGCCGGGCATACCGAAGCGGGCGTGGACCTGGCCATGCTGGCCGGGCTGGAGCCGGCCGGCGTGCTGGTGGAAATCCTCAACCCGGATGGCAGCATGGCGCGCCGCCCGGAGCTGGAGGTGTTCGCCCGCGAGCACGGCCTGAAGATGGGCTCGATCGCCGACCTGATCGCCTACCGCCTGGCCACCGAGAAGACCGTCGAGCGCGTGGACGAGCGCGAGATCGACACCGAGTTCGGCCCCTTCAAGCTGGTCACCTACCGCGACCGGATCGCCCACGACCTGCATTTCGCCCTGGTCCGCGGCACCCCGGACACCGAACCCACGCTGGTCCGGGTGCAGGTGGAAAACCCGCTGGCCGACCTGCTGCACTGGCGCCGAGACGACTTCGGCGTGGCCTCCACCGACGCCCTGCGTGCCATTGCCGCCGCCGAGCGCGGGGTGATGGTGGTGCTGTCGGCCCCGCGCGACACAAACAGCCTGCTGGCCCGCCTGCGCCAGCAGCCGGCCCCGGTGACCCCGGGCAAGGACAAGGACGTGAGCCAGTGGCGCCGCAACGGGGCCGGCGCGCAGATCCTGTCCGACCTTGGCCTGGGCAAGCTGCGCGTGCTGGGCACCCCCCGCCGCCAGATCGGCCTGGCCGGGTACGGGCTGGAAGTGGTGGAAACGGTCACCCCCTGACCGGCCACCGCCCGTGGCGCCGGGCGCTGCCCGGCTACCCCAACACCCGTAGCGCCGGGCTCTGCCCGGCTACCCGCAAGACCCCGTAGCGCCGGGCTCTGCCCGGCTGTCCACAACACCCCGTAGCGCCGGGCTCTGCCCGGCTGTCCCACAGCCACGGCGCACCGCCAGCCGGGCAGAGCCCGGCGCTACGACTGGGCAGCCCTTGTCCGGCGTAACTGGCCCGCCCGCGTTAAACTAGTCAACCTTTTGGACCCCACGCCGAACATGAGCCACTACGAAGGCGACCTCCGTACTCCGGAAAAGGCCCGTTTTGCCATCCTCGCCAGCCGCTGGAATGCCCGCATCACCGACGTGCTGGTGGCTGGCGCGCGGCAGAGCCTGGCCGGCAACGGCATCGACGAAGCCGCCATCGACGTGATCCGTGTGCCCGGCGCATGGGAACTGCCGCTGGTCGCCGCCCGCCTGGCCGCCGCGCATGAACATGCCGCGATCATCGCCCTGGGCTGTGTGATCCGCGGCGACACCCGCCACTACGAACACGTGGCCGATGGCTGCGCCGAAGGCCTGATGCGCGTGCAGCTGGATTTCGGCGTGCCGGTGCTCAATGGCGTGCTCGCCGTGGAACGCGCCGAGGATGCCGAGGCCCGTGCCGGTGGCAGCCATGGCAACAAGGGTGAGGAAGCCGCACTGACGGCGTTGGAAATGGTCAATCTTCTGGAGCAGTTGCCGTGAACAAGTCGAACCCGGGCAAGCCCTCCGGTAAACCCGTCCGCCGTGATGGCATCGACCCCGTGCTGCGCTCGCGCGCGCGCCGTCGTGCCCTGCAGGCGATCTATGCGTGGCAGATTTCCGGTGGCAACGCGCAGACCGTGATTGCCCAGTTTGCCCACGAGCAGGCACGTGAAATCGCCGATCTGGCCTACTTTGAAGCGCTGATCCACGGCGTGCTGGACAACCGCAAGGACCTGGACGAGGCGCTCACCCCGTACCTGGACCGCAGCATCGACGAAGTGGACGCCATCGAACGCGCCGCGCTGCGCGTGGCCGCCTTCGAAATGCGCTACCGCCTGGACGTGCCGTACCGCGTGGTGA
Organism: Stenotrophomonas sp. 2619; assembly: GCF_040548725.1. Classification (NCBI taxonomy): domain Bacteria; kingdom Pseudomonadati; phylum Pseudomonadota; class Gammaproteobacteria; order Lysobacterales; family Lysobacteraceae; genus Stenotrophomonas; species Stenotrophomonas sp. 2619. Next base: position 150,466 of record NZ_JBEPSF010000009.1, read on the forward strand.
TCAACGAGGCCATCGAGTCGGCCAAGCGCTTCGGTTCCGAGCACGGCCACACCTACGTCAACGGCGTGCTGGATCGCGCGGCGGTCGAGTGGCGCAAGGTCGAATCCGGTCACTGACCGACCTGCGGTAGTGCCGGCCGCTGGCCGGCAGCTGCCCGAATGTCGAGGGTGCCGGCCAGCGGCCGGCACTACCGCTTACCGCGCGCCGCGCGGCACGTACAACTGCCCGCCGCGCAGGACGCACCATCGCCCACCGCGCGCTGCGCGGCACGCACAACCGCGGGAGCGCCCATGTCCCTTGCCGAATTCGCCCTGATCGACCGCATCCGTGCCCGCACCGCCGAGCGCGACGACGTGGTGCTCGGCATCGGCGATGACGCCGCGCTGCTGCAGCCGCGGCCGAACGAACAGCTGGTGGTCACCGCCGACACCCTCAACGCCGGCGTGCATTTCCCGGCCGAGACCATGCCCTTCGACATCGGCTGGAAGACCCTGGCGGTCAACCTGTCCGACCTGGCCGCCATGGGCGCACGCCCGGCGTGGTGCACGCTGGCGCTGTCGCTGCCCGACGCGCACCCGGACTGGATCGAATCGTTCGCCGATGGCTTCTTCGCGCTGGCCGACGAACACGCCATCGCGTTGATCGGCGGCGACACCACGCGGGGCCCGCTGTCGCTCTCGGTCACGGCGATGGGGCAGGTGGCACGCGGCCAGGCGCTGCGCCGCGACCGCGCCCAGGTGGGCGATGACATCTGGGTCAGTGGCACGCTCGGCGACGCCGCCGGCGCCCTGCAACTGTGGCAGCGCGGCGAGTTGAACATCGCCACCGCCACCGTGCTGGGTGATTACGAAGCGCTGCGGCAGCGACTGCTGCGGCCCACCCCGCGGGTAACCCTGGGGCTGCGCCTGCGCGCGTTCGCGCATGCCGCCGTGGATGTCTCCGACGGCCTGCTGGCCGACTTGGGTCACATCACCACGCGCAGTGGCGTGGGCGCCGAAGTGGATGCCGATGCACTGCCGCTGTCACCGGCCCTGCGTGCGGTGCTCGGTCGCGATGCCGCGCGTGGCTGCGCCCTGCGCGGCGGCGACGATTACGAACTGTGCTTCACCGCCGCCGCCGACCAGCGCGACGCGCTGCATGCCGTGGCCGAATCGCTGCGGCTGCCGCTCACCCGCATCGGCCGCATCGTCGAAGGGCAGGGCGTGCAGTGCGAAGGCGAAACCGGCCCCGGCGGCTACCAGCACTTCGCGGCGTGAGCCGCCGGGCAGAGCCCGGCTCTACGTAGCCACACGCCACCGGTAGTGCCGGCCGCTGGCCGGCTCCCGACCAACCCCGCCGCCAACCCGCAACACCCGGTAGTGCCGGCCGCTGGCCGGCTCCCGACCAACCCCGCCGCCAACCCGCAACACCCGGTAGTGCCGGCCGCTGGCCGGCTCCCGACCAACCCCGCCGCTGGCCAGCATCACCCGGTAGTGCCGGCCGCTGGCCGGCTCCCGACCAACCCGCCGCCAACCCGCATCACCCGGTAGTGCCGGCCGCTGGCCGGCTCCCGACCAACCCGCCGCCAACCCGCAACACCCGGTAGTGCCGGCCGCTGGCCGGCTCCCGACCACGCAAACCGGCGCCGGCCATCATCCGGCGCCGTTCCACTATCACCACCTGTAAGCAACGCTCACGTTCGCGGTAGCTTCGCGATACCCGTGGTCACCGCGCATCACGCCCAGTCCGCCCCAACCACTCAGCCCGGAGCGGAAGTCCACCCGTCCCCCCGCACTGACCTCATAGCGGTTGCGCGGCACGCTGGCTTGCAGCACATCTTCATCGAACGCCATGCCGTTGCTGCTGCCATCGCGGTACCAGTTCACCGCCAGGTACGGACTCACCGCCGCGCCCACTGTGGCGCGCGACTCGCCCTGCAGGCGCAGACCCAGGCGGCCCGACAACCCGTCATCGCCCACGCTGCGCACGACCGTGCCATTGTGCTCTTCATGCCGGTCGGTGGTGGCGTCGGTGTACACCAGCTGCAGCTCCGGCTGCAGGCGCAACGCGGTGTTGCCGATCTGCCCGATGCCGAAGCGGTAGCCCGCTTCCAGCGACGACTGCCAGATGTCCGAGTCGTAGCGTTCCTCGCCCAGGCCTTCGCCCTGCACGCGGTTGCGGAATTGCCCCCGCTGCACGCTGGCATCCACATACAGCGCGTCGGTGCTCCAGTTGCCGTACACGCCCAGCGCACCGCCTTCTACCTTGCCGCGCGCACTGTAGCCGGTCAGCTGCGAACGCGACTGCGCATCGGCCTGCCCGGCGGTGAACATTGCACCGACACGGCCGCGGCCGTTGTCGAACACGCCCACGTCGGCACCCAGCTGCAGGCGCGAGCGTTGTACGCGCAGGTCCAGCTGATCCTCAACGGCCGAGAGCGTGCTGTGCGTGCCGTCGACGCGCGCCCAGCCACGCACACCCTCGCCCGTTGCATCGCCACCCTGGCGATCACGCCAGCCATGACGCAGCAGCTGGTCCATGGCGAACTGGTTGGCCAGGTACGCCCCGGCTTCCGGGCGCAGGATGGGCGGCAGCGGGTCGACAGGATCCACGGGGTCGACCGGGTCGATCGGCTTGCACTCGGGCAGGCTCGGGTCCACCACGCACGGGTCCGGCGCGTTGGCCAGTTCCGAGCGCAGGTACCAGTTGCCATTGGCGTCCTTCACCAGGAAGTACTCGTACTGGCCACCCACGGCGCGGCCAACCAGGTCGAACTGCGCGTTGGAGGCACCGCCGATGTCGATCAGCTCGATACCGCGATCGGTCTTCGCACCGGTGCCACCCGCATTGAGCACGCGCACGTTGGCCTGGCCGTTGGCGTCGCCGGTGATCACCAGTTTGTCGGTGGCCGAGGTGTCATCACCCAGCTGCGTGTTGAATGCCAGCGTGCCGCCGTTGCCAGTGAAGGAATCTACGGTGAGGGTGTTGAAAGCAGTGCCGTCGCCCAACCCGATGGTGCCGGTGCTGCCCAGCGTCAGGCGGCTAACAGTGCTGTCACCGGTGAGCAGCCAGGTGCTGTCGCCATCAATGCTGGCCGACGTCACGCTGAGGAAGCGGCCGTCGATCTGCGCCTTGTTGCGCAGGATCACATCCAACGTGCCGTTGGTGGCAGAGGCAGGGTCGAAGGTGACGTTGCCGCGGAGTCGGGCGTTATCGACAGTGAAATCAACATCGGTGCGTTCGCTACGGGTGTAGTCGGCTCCCACCAGCAGCAGGTTGCCATCGCCACCGAGCAATTGGGCACCGTTGGCGACCGTGATCTCGTAGGTATTGTCCAATAGCGGCATCACCTGGATGGCCGCGCCGCTGCCGGATTGCAGGATGGAGTCATCGACATTCAACCGGATCACCCCGGTTGAATTGTCCACGCCCCACAGCATTGCGCCCACTCTCGCCGCGGTAACGATGGAGTTGTTTACGATGTCGACCGCGCCCACCTGCAGGCGTACGCCCAAACCGCTGCCTATCACCGACGGCAACCTGCGACCATCCTGCACATCGATGCGAGTGCCGTCGATTCGCGCATAAGAGGTGGCGCCGGTGGAGCCGCCGAGGTCGATCAGATCCACACCGATCGCTTTCCTTTGGGTCGGGTGCAGGTCGGCCGTGTGGACGGTGATGGTACTGCCGACCAGGTGGGCCGATGCCCCGTCGGTCCACAGAGTGACGCCGCCACCACTGAACCGGCTGTTGGTGGCCTCCAGCGAGGCGGTTCCATACAGAGTGATGGCACTCGGGGTGCTGCTTCCCACGCGAGTGACCTGTGCTCTGTCGAGCACGATCGTGGAAGTGTCACTGGCGCCGATCTCGTTGCTCTGCCCCCCCGTGACCGTCAGCCTCGAGCCGTTGATGAGACTCCAGGCCTCCACCGGATCGCCTGCCACGACCTCTGCGGTCTGGTTGTCCAGATTGCCGGCATGCACCATGCCGGCGGGTGCGATGGCCAATGCCAGCAACACGCCGACGACCAGCGGTCGCGGCAGGGGAAGGGGGGCGTCAGAGGCATGAATGCGCATGGAGGGTCCTTTGAAGTGGGAGCACTTGGAAACGAGGCCGCCCGCAGTCCGCCATTCAGCTACGTGGCATATAGACTTCGCTCGCGTGACGATGACGTGATCGACACGTGAGCTGGTGGAGTGGGGTACGGCTATGGAATGTTCGTTAGCAATCTTCCCCGTCAATGCCCGCAAGACCCATGCAACAAGTTGCAGCCTGACCCGATGGCCGTGCTGCTGTCAGTGGGGATTCAGCCAGACCGCGTCTGTCGGGCGAGGCGCGCGTCGATCGCGTACGAGCACGTTTGCAACAGATTGCATGGTGCGCATGTGGGCCGGTAACCGAGCATTCCAGCGGCATTCCACTGGAGACTCCCATGCAATTCCCCCTTCCCCATCGCAACGTCCTCGTTGTGGCGCTTACAACCGCGCTCGCCGCGCCAAGCCTTGCAACGGCGCAACAGGTCATCGCCGACGGTGACGCGCAGGTGCCGGCGGCAGGCCACTACGCCACGGTTGAACCGGTTACCCCTGGCGACACGTCCGGGTATGTGTTCTACGCGATCAATGGCGGATCCATCGTTCCTCGCGGCGAGGTCCATCTCCGCTCCGAGGGAAGCGGCGCAGCGGCTGCACGCGTAGAGGGTCCAGGAAGCCGTATTGAACTGGACGGTGGAACCATCACCACCTCGGGATACGGTGCAGCGGGCGTGTCGATTGCCAATGCGGGCACGGCCCTGCTGCAGGGCACGCGGATCCAGACGCAGGACGTGGCCAGTGCAGGCATCGATCTGGCTGGGGGAACACTGGCGGCCAGTAACGTACATATCACCACGCAGGGTGGGCTGTCGCACGGTGTCGCCGTGCGTGGGGGGAGTGTTGACCTGCGCGACAGCATGCTGGCAGTGAACGGCAGCAACTCCGATGGCATCCATGTTGGCGCCGGCACCCTGCTGGCCGAACGCGTGCAGATCGACCAGAACGCGAGCGGCAACGCAGTGCGGATCGAGCCTGGCAGTGCCGCGGTCACCCTGCGCACCGTTCAGATCAACGGCAACGCGGCAGGTGCCAACGGCATCCGCACCGGCCGGGGTAGCAGCGTGGTGCTGGAGGACGTGGATATCATGCTTGCCCACGAGCGCTCGGGTGAGGGGCTGAGCGTCGGCGGCGAGGTGGTGATGCGCGGCGGGCGCATCCATGCGACGGGCGAAGGCGCCAGCGTCGTAAGCATCACCCAGGGGGGGAATGGCACGCTCGATGGTGTGGACATCCGAGGGCGCCGCGGCATGTTCATGTGGGAGAACACCACACTGGACATGCGCAACAGCACACTGGCGTCGGGCAACACCGGTATCAACATCAACCAGTCCAACAGCACCGCCACCATCGCAGGCTCGCGCATCACCGCCGACACTGGCAACGGCATTCTGCTCCTGGGGGATTCCAGGCTGACCCTGACCGGCTCTAGGGTGACGACCCATGGCGCGCTGAGCCCGGCGGTCTCTCTTTCCCGGGGCCAGGCCACGCTGGACGACAGCGTGCTGCGGACTACCGGCGATAATGGCCACGCGTTGTACGCCGATGGCAACAACACCGCCTCGCCGGTCGCCCACGCTACCCGCGTCGACATCCTGACCACCGGCGCCGGCGCCGTGGGCGCCATCGCGCGCCAGGGCGGCAGTATCCACCTGGCAGATAGCGTCGTGCGTACCACGGGCGCCAACGCGCACGGCGTGTTGTCGGGTGGACGTGGCGAGATGACGCTCCGCAACACCCACGTACGTACCGAAGGCGACGGCGCGTGGGCGGCCGTGATCAACGGCAACGGTCGCATGCAGATCGACGGCGGCTCGCTGGTGAGTGCGCAGCACGGCGGCATGTGGCTGCGCAGCAGCCGCGATGCGGGACTGACACTGGGCAATGGTGCGCTGCTGGCAGGCGGCAACGGCACGGCCTTGGCGCTGGATGCCGCTGTGAGTGGCCGTTTCGACGTGCGGCTGGAGAACGCTGCGCAGATGCATGGCGATATCGTCATCAGCCCGGACGACCTGGACAACGGTCTGGTGCCGCAGTCGCAGGTGCAGGTTAGCCTGACCGGCGGCTCGCACTGGTGGGGCAGTACCGATCTCGCCGAGCGCATGGCGCTGGACGGCGGCAGCCAGTGGACGCTGCGCGGTGCTGCGACGGTGGGCGAACTGAGCCTGCGCGACAGCACGGTAGCGCTGTCCGATGGGGGTGCCACGGTGGGCAACACGCTCACCGTCGAGGGGGACCTGCATAGCGAGGGCGGGACATTCCTGCTCCACGGCGCACTGGCGGGCGATGACAGCGTGATCGATCGCCTGCACGTGCGCGGCGATACCAGCGGCGATGCAGCTATCCGTGTACAGAATGTCGGCGGCGTGGGGGCGCGTACGGAAGATGGCATCCCGCTCATCCAGGTGGATGGCGCGTCGCTGGCGCGCTTCAGGTTGTCAGGTCGCGCGGTAGGCGGCTCGTACGAGTACTTCCTGTTCCAGGGCGGGCTGGCGGATCCCAACGATGGAAACTGGTACCTGCGCTCGCAGTGGTTTGACCGCTGCCAGGAGAATCCGACGTATCCGGGCTGCATCACCGATCCGGACCCGGAAGAAGGCGGTGACGATGGCGGCATTCCCATCACGCCGCCGGGCCCGGTGCTGCGTCCGGAGAGCGGGGCGTACCTGGCCAACCAGTCCGCCGCCGTGGGCATGTTCCAGCACCGCCTGCACGACCGCGCTGGCGCGCCAGGGTTCGGCGAGGGGCGCGGTGCGTGGGCGCGCGTAGGACGCCAGCAGGCGGACTTCCAGGCCGTGGGCCGCCAGCTGACCGTGGACGGAAACACGTCGCTGCTGCAGGTGGGCAGTGATCTGTGGCAGCGCAACGGCACCACGCTGGGCGTGATGCTGGGCAGTGGCCGGGCGGACAGCACCGTGGTCTCGCGCCTCACCGGTTACACCGCCAAGGGTCGCGTCCGCGGCAACGCGATCGGCGCATACGCGACCTGGCTGCAACAACCCGGCCACGCCGAAGGCGCCTATCTGGATGCCAGCCTCCAGCATGGCCGCTTCGACAACCGCGTGGATGGCCTGGATCTGCCGCGGGAACAGTACGATGCCCGCGTGCTGAACACGTCGGTGGAAGGCGGTTACACCTTCAACGTCTGGCAGGGGCCGCACGCCAACCTTTACGTGCAGCCCCAGCTGCAGCTCTCGCACGTGGACTACCGGGCGGACCGGCACGTGGAGCGCAACGGCACGCGGATCGACAACGCCGACAGCGGCGGCGTCAGTGGCCGCCTCGGCGTGCGCGTGTTCGGCCATGACTTGCGTGCCGGCAACATCGTGCAGCCGTACATGGCGGTGAACTGGCTGCGCGGCACCCGCACCAGCACATTGGATTTCAACGGCGAAACGCTGGGGGCCGACATGCCACGCGACCGTTATGAAGTGCAGGCCGGCGCGGAGTTGAAGCTGGGCCAGCGCTGGTCGGCCTGGGGTGGGATGAGCCTGCAGCGCGGTGCCTACGATTACCGGAACGTCAGTGGTCAGCTGGGCATGCGGGTGCGCTGGTAAGACGCAGAAAGGCGCCGGGCAGTGCCCGGCTCTACGTAGCCCACACGCCACCGGTAGTGCCGGCCGCTGGCCGGCTCCCGACCACGCAAACCGGCGCCGGCCATCATCCGGCGCCGTTCCACTATCACCACCTGTAAGTAACGCTCACGTTCGCGGTCGCTTCGCGATACCCGTGGTCACCGCGCATCACGCCCAGCCCGCCCCAACCACTCAGCCCGGAGCGGAGGTCCACCCGGCCCCCCGCACTGACCTCATCGTATTGGCGCGGTGTCGCTACAGGACGGTCCAACTGCATGGGCGCGCGTGGGCCGCCAACAGGCGGATTTCAGCGCGGTCGGCGGTCAGCTGTCGGTGGATGGCAGTACGTCGGTACTGCAGATCGGCAGCGACGTGCTGCGTGGGGGTAGCGCGGCCTTTGGTGTGATGCTGGGCAGCGGCCGCACCGACAGCACGGTAGTGTCCGGGCTGACCGGCTACAGCGCCAAGGGTCGCGTTCGCGGTAACGCGGCAGGGGTGTACGGCACCTGGATGCAGGATGCCGACGGCACGCAGGGTGCCTACATCGATGCAACCCTGCAGTACGACCGTTTCGACAACCGGGTGCAGGGTATTGGCCTGGAGCCGGAGCACTACGATTCGCGCATGGCCAGTGCCTCGCTGGAGACCGGCCACACCTTCACTGTGTGGCAGGGCGCCGCCAGCGCGCTGTACGTGCAGCCGCAGCTGCAGCTGAGTTACGTCGACTTCCGTGCCGATCGCCATGTGGAAACCAACGGCACGGTGATCGACCACGCCGATGCCAGCGGACTGAGCGGGCGCCTGGGCGCGCGCGTGTTCGGCCATGGCACCGCAGCCGGTAACGTCGTGCAGCCTTACCTGGGCGTCAACTGGTTGCGTGGCAGCGGTACCAGCACGCTGCAGTTCAACGGTGAGACGCTGGGCGCGGAGGTACCGCGCAACCGGTATGAGGTACAGGCCGGCGCCGAGGTGAAGCTGGGCCAGCGCTGGGGCGCGTGGGGTGGCCTGAGCGTGCAGCGCGGCGAGCAGGGTTACCGGAACGTGTCCGCGCAGATGGGCGTGCGCTACGCCTGGTGAAACGGGACTGCAGGTGGCGCCGGCGAGGGGCCCGGCGCCACCCGCAGGCACCGGCCGCGTTGCTTACGGGTCCATCACTCTCTCACGCGACAGCATTAACAGATCCTAACTTTTTTGTCGCAATAGCCACTTTTACAACTAATTGAATGTGATCGATCAAGTACGACGGACACAGTAGCGGCCGTTACCACCGGACTGCGCACCTCCGCAGTTCGGCTGCCTGATCCATCAAACAGGAACCCTTTCCATGAATCCCATTCAGCACCGCCGATTGACCCTGGCCCTCATGGCCGCCCTCGCCACCGTGGCCCCCGCTGCCTTTGCCGGCGTGGTTCCGGTAGATGGTGAAGTGGTGTTGGGGCCGAGGGCGCCCGCCGAACGCTGGACGGTAAGAACGGGCGGCACGCTGATCGTGCAGCCGGGCGCGCAGGTCATCGACATTGCCATGCGGGAGGGCGGGACCCTGCTGATGGATGGCGCTACGGTCTCCAGTCCTGGCTCTGCGGCTGTAAACGTGTCTGGTACAGCCACCATCTCCAATTCATCCCTGACCAGCACCAGTCGTGAGGCCTTGCGGGTCGCAAATCTGGACCCTTCGTTACCAGGCAGGACGACCGCGGACGTCAGCGGCAGCACGATCCGATCCGAGTCCATGGCGGTGCTGATGGGTGCCCGCACGGACCTGGTGTTGTCCAATACCTCCGCAGTGGGGGGCGATCTTGGCATCCGCTCATTCGGTGGTCGTCTCAACATCCTCGGTGGAAGTCACATTCAGGGCGGTACCGCCGGCATTCAACTCCGTGTGGGTGACTACAGCATGGAAGTGCCAGGCGTGACGACCATTGATGGCTCCATCGTGGAAGGCCTTGTCGGCCCAGCCATCGAGGTAAGGGGAACATCCAGCGGCGGCGCTTCGGCCGAGGCACGCATTGCCGTGCGCAACGGCAGCCAGGTGATCGGCGGCAATGGCAACCTGCTGGAAGTGTCGACGACGGGTACTGACCTGCCCATCGCCCACTTCGACGTTCAATCCAGCGCTCTGCGCGGCAACATCGTGGTGGGCGACGATGGCAGCCAGGGCCACGTGACGTTGTCCAACGGCGGCAGCGTCACCGGTGCGTTCACCAACGTCACCAGCGCCACGCTGGACAACGGGGGCCACTGGCAGATGAGCGGCGACAGCAGCGTGGGCACGCTGGCGCTCAACGATGGCGGCACGCTGGCGCTGGGCGATGGTGGCACCTTCAATACGCTCAGCGTGGACACCTTCACCGGCAACGGCGGCACCGTGCTGTTCAACACCGTGCTAGGTGCGGATGGGTCCAACACCGACCTGCTGCACGTGCTGGGCGATACCAGCGGCACCGCCAAGGTGGCGGTCAACAACGTGGGCGGTGCCGGCGCGCAGACGGTGGATGGCATCGAGCTGATCCGCGTGGACGGCGCATCCAACGGCCAGTTCGATCTGGTCGGGCGCGCGGTGGGCGGGCAGTACGAGTACTTCCTGCACAAGGGCGGCGTGGCCGGTGGCGAAGGCAACTGGTACCTGCGCTCGCAGCTGCCGACCACGCCGGACCCGTGCGATGCCGATCCGACGCTGCCCGACTGCGGCGGCCCGGTAGTACCGGTGCTGCGCCCGGAAGGCGGTGCCTACCTGGCCAATCTGACTGCTTCGCAGGTGATGTTCCGCCTGGGCTACCACGACCGCCAGGCAGGCCAGAACGGTGGCCGCGGCTGGGCGCGGGTGGACGGTTCGCGCAGTGGCTTCGATGCGGTCAGCCGCCAGCTGGATGTGCAGGGCAACAGTCAGGCGCTGAGCGTGGGGGCGGACCTGCTGCGCAACGCGGACGGCAGCGCCTTCGGGGTCATGCTGTCCGCCGGAAACGCCGGCAGTACCTCCACCAATGCGCTGACCGGCTACTACGCGCGCGGCAAGGTGAAGGGCACCGCATTGGGTGTGTATGGCACTTGGCGTGCACCGCACGAGGATCCGTATGCAGGGTTCTATGTGGATGGTTCGCTGCAGCGTTCGCAGTTCCGCAACCGGGTGGAAGGCCTGGCCCTGACGCCGGAGCGCTATGACAGCAAGGCGTGGCAGGGCGCGGTGGAAGCGGGATATGCGGTGCGCGTGGGCGGTGCTGCCAACGGTGGGCTCTTCCTGGAGCCGCAGCTGCAGGTCGGGTACAACCGCTGGGATGATCTGCGCCACACCGAAGCAAACGGCACGATTGTGACCACGCGCGATGCCGATGGGTTGTTCGGCCGTGCGGGCGTGCGCCTTTCCGGTGTGACACGGTGGGGCACGAGCGCCGCGCAGGTGCAGCCGTATGTGGCTGCGCACTGGCTGCACCAGCGTGCGGCGTCGGGCGTGCTGATGGACGATGAGGCGGTGGACGCGCGCATTCCGCGCAGCCGTGGCGAGTTCAGTACCGGTGCGTCGCTGAAATTTGCCAATGGCGTGGGCGCGTGGGGTGGGCTGTCGTTGCAGCGTGCCTCGGGTTACCACCAGACCAGCGCCCAGGTGGGCCTGAGCTACAGCTGGTAAACCCTGTGGGGTCGGATCCCTTTGCGTTGCAAAGGGATCCGACCCCTTCTGCGGTCCGACTCATGCGGCTTGCGCTGCATATCCGCGTGCTCGGCCAACGCACGGCAGGCAAACGACAGCCCTTCGCGTGCGCCGGAGATGCGGTGTAGACCGCCACCCACCGCTAAGTCGGCGGCAGCACCTTGCCCGGGTTGAGGATGCCATCCGGATCCAGCGCGGCCTTGATCGCGCGCATCGCCGCCAGCGTTTCCGCAGTGAACGCCTTCGCCATCAAATCACGCATGGCCAGGCCGATGCCGTGTTCGCCCGACAGCGTGCCACCCAGCGCCAGCGTCAGCTCGAAGATCTTCGGCAGCGCGGCATGTGCACGCGCATTCTCGTCGGCGTCGTCCGGGTGGTAGAGGATGTTGACGTGCAGGTCGCCGTTGCCGGCATGGCCGAAGGTGACGATGGTGAGCGTGTACTCGCGCGCCAGCGCCTGTACGCCAGACACCAGGTTCGGCATGCGCGACACCGGCACCACCACGTCTTCATTGATCTTGCCGGGGCGATGCTGCGCAGCGCGGATGACAGCGCCCTGCGTGCGTCGTACCGCATCGGTCTGCATGGCAAGCTGGGGCTGTGGCAAGGGCCACGCTATCGGAATCATTGCATTCCCATGCCGCCTCTTTTCTTTGCAACAAGTTGCATGGTTTGAGATGTGAGTGTGCTGTGAAATATGCGCTTGCCTCCACGCAGGCTCGCCATGCAACGCGTCCTCTGTTTCCTTCTGCTGGCCCTTGTCGCCAGCACAGCCCATGCCAAAACTCCCCAGATCAATGTCGGTGTGCTGTTCGACTACCTGGAGCCCACCCGCAGCAACCTGCTCAAGCGCATCCGCAACACCGGTGACGCGACGGCCTACGTGCGCGTGGAAGTGACCCAGATGCATTTCGATGCGGAAGGAAAGGCCAGTGAAACGCCGGTCGATGGCGCGGCGCTGGTGCGCAACGCCCCCACCGCACACGGTGTCATCGCCAGTCCAAGCCGGCTCATCATCGCCGGCAACGGCCAACAGGCCACACGCCTGCTCTATCGGGGTGAACGCGATGTGGAGCGCTATTATCGGCTGCGCTTCATCCCGGTCGCACCCGACGCCGAAGAATTCTCACTCAGCGAAGAACAGGCGAGGGAAGCGGCTGAGCTCAGCGCGTCGATCCGCATGTTCACCGGCTACGGCACGATCCTGTTCATCGCGCCGGAGGACGCGCGCTACGACACCCGCCTGCAGGATGATCGTGTGTACAACCACGGCAATGCCACCGTGGTGCTGGACAACCTGCGCCAGTGCGAGCGCGCCAGCCCGGACACCTGCACGCCCGGCATCATCGTTCACGTCCGGCCGGGGCGCTCCTACGCGCTGCAACTGCCTGACGGCCAGTTCCTCCGCTACGACCTGAAGGAGGGCGACAGCCAGCGCAGCATCGATTCGCGCCGCTGATCGTTCTGTTCCTCGCTCCGTTTACTGCCCCATCGGGTCCGCCAGGCACCCGCGGGGAGGCTGTGTCTGTGTCCTGGCGTCCCGTATCCATCCACTCTTCCTGGAGCAACTCCATGTCTCTGAAAAAGTACGCGTTGGCTGCCGCCGCAGCCGCGCTCCTGGCCCCGGCGCTCAGCCAGGCCGCGATCGAAACCAAGTCGATCACCGTCAACGTAACGGCCGACGTACCCAACGTCGCCGGCCTGCAGGTGTCCACGCCCGACGGCTGGGAAGGCCTGCCGCAGAACCTGCCGTGGGATACCGCGCGCCAGGCGCTGGGTGAGCTGACCGGTCGTGTCATCAACGTCAAGTCGCCGGCGGCCATCACCGCTTACCTGTCGGCCCCGGCACAGATGGCGTCGGCTGCGGATGTCGTGAACCTGGTGGTGAAGCTGGACAACGTGATCGTGCCGGCCACGGCCGCCGCGAAGATCACCGTCGCCAACGCGGCACAGGCGGCGGCTGGCAGGTCGCTGGCCTTCGCCATCGCCCCGACGGTGCCGGCCGATGGCTACAAGCAGGGCAGCTATGGCGGCCAGTTCCACATGATCTTTGAAAGCGATATCGCCGATCCCTGAGCCCTGTTGGTGCTCCCTGCCGCATCCATCGATGCGGCAGGGAGGCCGGAGAACCCACCATGTTTCCCAGGCTCCCCTGCGCATGCTTGCCTCTGGCACGGTTGACCGTCGCCATCGGGGTCGTGGTCCTTGCGGCGTCTTCGCAGGCCGCGGGTCTGGCGCTGGGTGAGTTGCCCAGTCTTCTGGAACAGCGCGAGCGCATGCCGGCGGAGTTTCGCGAGCATCTGTTCGGCAACCCACTGACCGTGCGCGTGGAGCTCGACGGGCAGTACCTGGGCGATGCCGAGGTGCTGCTGCATGAAGACAACCGCATGCAGCTGATCGGCTTTGGCGAAAGCCATGACAGCCCCTGGCCGCAGACCGAACGCGCGCGCTGGGCCGAGCAGCTGTCCGAGCCGATGGCGCTGGGCGTATGCAGCCCGCACTGCCGCGGCCTGGCAGCACTGCACTACAGCCTGGCCAATTCATTGCTCACCCTGCTGACCCCTGCGGGGACACAGCAGCAAAGCCGCCATATCGCACTGCCTGCGCACGGCAGCCACGGCCTGATCGTGCGCAACAGCCTGGCCGTGTATGCCGGACAGGATCAACCTACCAGTGCGCGCTACAGCGCCGAGCTGAATGGAAGTATCGGCCATTGGAGTACGGTTGGCAGCTACCAGTACTCTGCGCAGCCGGATCGCACCGAGCACTACCTGAGCGCGCTGTACGCACAGCGCGAACTGGGTGACCACTTCGTGCGTGCCGGTTACTTCCTGCCCACGTTCGAAGGCATCATCCGCCAGCCGCGCGCCCCTGGCACGGAGAACGACACGGCACTGGGGCTGATGCTGGGTTCGTCCGATGTGCTGTTGGCCGACACCCGCAGCGCCAGCGCCTACCCGGTGTATGTCACCGCCAGCCGTGAGGGTGTGGTTGAGATCCTTCGTGATGGCAACCTGCTGTCCACCCAGGCAGTCACGCCGGGTATCCAGGAAGTCGATACGCGGCGCTTGCCCGGCGGCATCTACGACGTGGAACTGCGTGTGCTTGAAGAGGGCCGCGAGGTGTCGCGCGAAACGGCGTCCATCCACAAGCCCAGCCGCTGGCGCGATCCAACCCGACGCTGGCGCTACAGCGTATTCGCCGGCCAGCAGCGTGGGCTGCTTGACAGTGGCAGCTCACCCCAGGAAGGCAGGAACGCCGCAGGCGCCGTAGTCAACTACCTGCTGCACCCGCGCGCGGTGGCCGGCGCTACCGTGCAGCAGATCGGCCAGCGCCGTGCCACGGGGCTGTCGATGGACTGGCAGGCCAGCGATCACTTCAGTACCTACACCAACTTCTACACCTCCAGCGACGCCGGACGCGGCGTCGATCTGCAGGCGCTGTACCGCTATCGCGGCGGATCGGTGGTAGCCAACCACGCGCGCAGCTGGGCCGAGCAGCGGCAGCGGGTAGTGCCGGGCGCGGGTGCAGCGCCACGTTGGGAGACCCGGAGCGGTTGGCAGGACACGTCGGCAGTATCCATCACCCACCGTTTCAGCCACCGTGACAATGCCAGCCTGCGCGTTGCACGCAGTTCGGGCTTTTCCCGCGGCACCGGCATCGACGTCTCGTACGGTCGTCGTGAAACCCTGTTCGGCAAGCATGACGCGAACTGGCGGGTCTCGGCCTATGATCGCCCCGGCGGCCGGCACACACAGTATCGCCGCCAGCGCGGGATCGATCTGACCCTCAGCGTGTCGCTGGGCAGCGATCGCCGCAGCTACAGCGGCAGCCTGGGCAGCCGCACCGGCGAAGGCGGACGGCGCGACACCTACGTGACTGCAGCGGCCACGCAACGCGTGGAAGGGACGTTGCTGCAGAGCGTGAACGGCACGATCAGCGCCGAGCGTGGTGGTGTCGGGGCCGGTGCTGGCGCCTATCTGCAGAGCCCGTTGCTGGAGGGCGACGTGCAGGTATACCGCGCTGCCGACGGTGGCAGGTTCAGCGGCACTGCAAATCTCGACAGTACGCTGGTGCTGGGGGGAGGGCATGCCGCGGTGCTCGGCCAAGGCCGCAGCGGCAGCGTGGATACCGGCGTCATTGTCGATGTGCGCAGCGACTACCCGGATGTCGCGATCCGCGCCGATGACCATCGCGGCGGTGGCGTCGTGCTCCGGCCGGGCCGTAATTTCGTACCCACCACTGCCTATCGCGCGGGCCACATCCAGTTCGATTTCGATGGCCGCCACGCCCCCGCGGCAGCCCTGCAGCCGGCCACGTTCAGCTACCACCTCAACAGGGGTGGGGTCATGTACACCACGGTAGATGTGCTGCGCACCTTCACCGTGATGGGTCAGGTGCTCGATGCCGACGGCAACGGCGTACGTGGGGTGCAGGTGATCAACCACGCGGGCCGCAGTGTCAGCCAGGAGGAGGGCTTCTTCACCCTGGAACTGAGTGCGCGTGCACCGGTGGTGGAACTGCGCTACCCGAATCTGGTCAGCTGCGTGCTGACCATGGAAGAAGGGCAGCATCCCCGGGAGGGGGATGTGCTGATGGTGGGCGGCATTGGCTGCCCGAGTCCGTTGGCGGGCCCGTGAACCAATTCCCGAGGAAATCCCGTGACTGCTGATGAACGTTCCATCGCCGACGCCGGCGCGTGTTGGCCCATCGCGTGGATGCTGGCGCTGATGATGGGGGTACTGGCGCCCACGCAGGCGGCGGAGTTGAACATCACCGCCGAGTTCCGTCCCTCGGTACTGGACCCCATGCATAACCGGTTCGTCAACACGACGCCACAGTCCGGCTACTGCGCACAGCATGCAAGCTTGTGCAGGCCTGGTGATTTCACGATCGACACCGGGCTGAATGTCGACCAGAGGCGCCTGTTCGGTGGCGGCGACGATCCTCGCGAAAAGTGGTACCTGGCCGTCGATGGAAACTGGCGGGATGTGATCGTCCGCAATGCGAACAATCATGAGCTCAACGCGCGGATCCGCGTGTTCCTGGTTGGCATGCAGTGGGGCTTGCCGACTGACGGTAGTGCGCCGGGTGCCAATGGCGCTTCAAGCGGTGGCTGTCGGGGGCGACTCGGTGTCGGCTCAGGCTCTTTGTATCGCTATGCCTGGGACGTCGCGGACGCAAATGTCGTCTGCGTCCGTTCACCGAGAGCGGCGACTGACCGGGTCGCGCGGTACTTGAGCTTCTCCATCGGCTACCACCTTGAAACACCCAACCCGCTGCAGGCCCAGGACGGTCAGTACACCGGCAGCGTCACCTATACGGTGGGCAATGGGCAGCAGATCGATCTGGGCCAGGGCGATTACTCCGATTCGGAGCTGACGTTGCAGTTGCTGCTGAACGTCGCCCATGACTTCAAGGTGAGCTTTCCTGCTGAATCGCCGCGCGTACAGTTGGCACCAGAGGGCGGGTGGTCGCGGTGGATCGACCACGGGCTGCCGCCCGCGCGCCTGCGCCAGGAACTGCCCTTCCATCTGACGACCTCGATGGACTTCAGCATGAAGCTGCGCTGCGAACATGCGGCTGGTGACCGTTGCGGCATCCGCAACCCCGCCGACGACGTGGTGGTGCCGGTGGATGTGGACGTGACCCTTCCCGGCATGACGAACCTGCGTGACGGCCGCCCTGCGCAGTACACGCCGCTGCTGTCGGACGATGGACAGGCGCCGCGCTTCAGCCCGGATGGCTACTTGATGCAGCGGCGTTCTACGCTGCGCTTCACCGCCGACGGTGAGGCAGTGACGGAGATGCTGCGGATGCCCGGTTCCCACTGGTCCGGTGACATGACGGTCGTGTTTGATGCCAACCCCTGAGCGCAACAAGCGTCCGGTGCAGCTGGGTCACGGCGTCCACGGCAGGCGTTATCGACGAGGCTGATGGGTGCAGCCGGCGCCGCGGTGTGTCTACAGGCGCGCACCAACGCAGGACCTTAGGCCGGCGGCAGCACCTTGCCCGGATTGAGAATCCCATCCGGGTCCAGCGCGGCCTTGATCGCACGCATCGCCGCCAGCGTTTCGCGGGTGAACGCCTGCGCCATGAAGTCGCGCTTGGCCAGGCCAATCCCATGCTCGCCCGACAGCGTGCCGCCCAACGCCAGCGTCAGTTCGAAGATTTTCGGCAGCGCGGCATGCGCGCGTGCGTTCTCGTCGGCGTCGTCCGGGTGGTAGAGGATGTTGACATGCAGGTTGCCGTTGCCGGCATGGCCGAAGGTGACGATGGTCAACGTGTAGTCGCGTGCAAGCGCCTGCACGCCAGACACCAGGTCCGGAATGCGCGACACCGGCACCACGACGTCTTCGTTGATCTTGCCCGGCGCGATGCTGCGCAGCGCGGGCGACAGCGCCTTGCGCGCGGCCCACAGTTTTTCGCGCGCGGCCCCTTCCATGGCCACGTCCAGCGCGATCATGCCGTCACCCTCGGCAGCAGCAGCCAGCGCCTGCAGCAGGTAGGGCAGGGTGTCGTGGTCGCCATCGGCTTCGACCAGCAGCATCGCGCCGGCCTCGGGCACCTCGGCACCATTGCCACGCAGCAGTTCAAGGCTGCGCGCGTCCATGAACTCCAATCGCGTCGGGACCACCGGCTGCGACATCAGGCGTGACACAGCCGCGGCGGCGGCATCGGCATCGCGGTACAGCACGCGCAGGCCGGCCTGGCTGACCGGCAGCGGAGTCAGCTTCAGTGTGGCTTCCACGATCAGCGCCAGGGTGCCTTCGCTGCCGACCAGCAGGTGGGTGAGGTCGTAGCCGGTGGCGTCCTTGGTGTAGGCGCCGCCGCACTGGATCAGGTCGCCCGCGCCGGTCACCGCCACCAGGCCCAGCACGTTGTCGCGGCTGGTGCCGTACTTCACCGCGCGCGGGCCACCGGCGTTGCAGGCCAGGTTGCCGCCGATGCTGCAGATGTCCGCACTGGACGGGTCCGGTGCCCAGAACAGGCCGTGCGGCATCAGTGCCTGCTGCAGGTCGCCGTTGAGCACGCCCGGTTCGACCACCGCGCACCGGTTGCCGGGCTGGATGTCGAGGATGCGCGCCATGCGCGCGAACGACAGCACGATGCTGCCGTTGACCGGCACGGCCGCGCCGGTGGTGCCGGTGCCGGCGCCGCGCGCCACCAGCGCCACGTGGTGCGCGCGGCACGCACGCACCAGCGCCACCACCTGGTCGCGGTCACGCGGGAAGGCCACGCCGAGCGGCAGCTGGCTGCGCCAGGAGTTGTCCTGCGCGTGGGCGGCGAGGGCCGCGTCATCGGTGCGCCAGCCGTCGTCGCCCAGCAGCGCATGCACGGTGGACAGGAATTCGGTTGGCAGGAGGGGGGCAGTCGACATCAGGGATTCCGGGGGCTCGCAGGGGCGCGTTGGATCAGCCGCCAGCCGATCACGGCGGCGGCCAGCGGCAGCCATACCCAACGCAGTTCAGAGAAGATGGTGGCCAGTCCGCGGGCGCTGAAGAACTGCCCGGCGAACGGCGACACGCGGATCGGGCGCCACGGCGCGAACAGGCGCTCGCCACTCCACGGCCACCACAGTGCCACCCCGAGCCCGCCCGAGGTGAGTGCGTCCAGCAGCGGGTGCGAGAGCGCGCTGATGCCCACGAATGCGGCGGCCTGCACGGCGGTGGCGCGCAGGCGCGTGCGTAGCAGCGCGGCCAGCACCGCCAGCAGCGCGGCGAACAGGATCGAGTGACTGGCGCCGCGATGGCCAAAACTGTCGGCGTAGGGGATGTGCAGCGCGAAGGCGAGCACATCGGCGTCGGGCAGCATCGCCGCCACCACGCCAGCGGCCAGCAGCCGGGCAGAGATGCGGCCGCGATCGGACGCGCACCATAGCGCCAGCGGTATCGCCGCATGGGTGAACACACTAGGCATGCGCCACGACTCCGGCCGCCGGCGGGCTCAACGCCATCTCGAACCGCCCACAGCCCACCGCCCCGTAGCGCCGGGCTCTGCCCGGCTGCGCGACATCCCACAATCACCCATATCCCACCGCCCCGTAGCGCCGGGCTCTGCCCGGCTGCGCGACATCCCCCAATCACCCATATCCCACCGCCCCGTAGCGCCGGGCTCTGCCCGGCTGCACGACATTCCCCAATCACCCATATCCCAGCGCCCCGTAGCGCCGGGCTCTGCCCGGCTGCACGACATTCCCCAATCACCCACATCCGGCCGATCCATCAGCAATCCTCCAGCCGGAACGCATCGCGCAGCCAGTTCAACTGCGGCGGTTCGCCCCAGGCGTCGATCACATCGAATCGGCACGGCTGCGCCGCCAGGGCGGGGTGGGACGCGAGGAACAACTGCGCGGCCATCACCAGCTTGCGCCGCTTGCGCAGGTCCACCGATGCCGCACCGCCGCCAAACCCGGCGCTGGCGCGGTAGCGCACTTCCACGAACACGGTGGTGTCACCGTCGCGCATGACCAGGTCCAGTTCGCCGCCGCGGTAGCGCGCATTGGCGCTGATCGGTTGCAGGCCGGCGGTGCGCAGGTACGCCTGCGCGGCGGCTTCCACCGCCGCGCCACGCTGTGCCCGCGCGGTTGGCATGCCGCTTAGTTGGCGCTGGCGATCGGCGTCGGCCGGCCGCCGCTGAAGGTCGACCATGCCGGCACGCGCAGCACGTTGCCGTTGCTGTCCAGGAACAGCGTGCCGGTTGCCCCGGACAGGCCGCCTTCGTTGGCCATCTTGTCCAGGTAGGCGCTGATCTTCCACGCATCGAAACCAAACGCGAACAGGCGGCCGGAGGCGCCGCGTGCGCTGGGCAGGATCTGCCCGGCGGTGCTGGCCGACGGCAGGCCCGGCACGCCGCGCACGTTCCATGCTTCGTTGGGGTACACGATGCCATCCAGGGCCATGTCTTCCTCGGCCTTGCCGGCACCCACGGTGAGCTGCGAGGTGCCCACGCGGGTGGCGCCACCGGCACCGGCCAGCGCCAGCTGCGGGGCCAGCGCGCGCGCCTGCGGTGCCTTCACCGCCAGCAGCACGCCGTCGACGGCACCGGCTGCGCGGATCTGCGCATCGATGTTGCCCACGGTCTCGCCCACGCCGATGCTGGCCACCACCTGGCCGCCGCGCTGGGCAAAGCGCTCGCGGAACGCGGCGGCGGCACGGCGGCCGTTGTCGTCATTGCTGTGCACCACCAGCACCTTGCTGCGCTCGCGCCCACGCAGGTACTCGGCGGCGATGATGCCGTCATCTTCCGGGGCCAGCGAGAAACCGGCGCTGCCGGCCGGCGGGCTGCCCTTGCCGCGGTTCAGTGCCAGCACCGGCACCGGCAGCTGGGCGCGGCCGAACACGGCGTCCACTTCGTCGCGGCCGAGCGGGCCGACCACGAAATCGGCACCGGCATTGACCGCCTTGTCGTAGGCGGCCACGGCACCGGCGGCGGTGCCGGCGGTGTCGATGAACTGGATGTCGGGACGGCGGCGGGTTTCACCGTAGTAGCCACTAAGCAGGCCATCGCGCACCGGCTGCGCGGCCGTGGCCAGGCGGCCGCTGAGCGGCAGCAGCACGGCCATCTTCACCGGCGGACGGTAACCGTCGCTCATTGCCGGCGGACGCTTGCTGGTGTCGAACTGCAGCGCCTGCTCGCGATCGAACGGACGCGGCAGCGGCAGGCCGCGCGCGATCAGGGCGCGGCCGGCGAAGTTGTACAGCGGCTCGTTGGCCGGCAGCGCGGCGGCGCGGGCGCGCAGGGTGGCATCGTCGAGCGTGCCGAGCAGGCCGGCGATGGCCTGCTGGTTTTCAATGCGGGCCTGGCCGGTGAGCGCGGCGTGCGCACGGGCGCGTTCCTGCGCGGCGCCGACGACGTCGCCACTGGCCTGCAGGGCACTGGCGCGGGCCAGCTGCCAGCGGGTGCGCAGCTGCGGGGCGACGGTGTCGGACGATTCCTTCAGCAGGGCCAGTGCCTGCGCCGGCTGCTTGTCGGCCAGGGCCAGTTCGGCACTGGTGAGGTGGTAGCGCTGCAGGCTGGCGCCGTTGAGCTGGCGCGGGGTGATCTGGGCCAGCAGGCTGCGCGCGCGGGCGTTGTCGCCGGCTTCGTGCCAGGCAAACGCGGCATCGGCCAGTGCACCGGCACGCGCGCCGCCCTTGAGCGTGTTGGCCAGCGCTTCCAGCTGCACGGCCGCATCGCGTGGCTTGCCTTGATCGATCAATGCCAGCGCCTGGGCCTGGGCCGGCGATTCGGGCGCGCTGGTCAGGCTCGTCGTGGCGCAGCCGGCAAGCAGCAGCAGCGACAACGACAGGGCGGAGATCCGTGCGACGGGCTTGTTCATGATCAGGTCCATTCGATGGGGGCAGCGGCCAGGGCCGGGGAACGGTACGATTCTACCCTTGACCCATGAGTGACGTTGCGATGAGTGCTGTCCCCACGCTGTATGTCGTTGCCACCCCGATCGGCAACCTGGCCGACCTGACGCCGCGGGCGCAGGACGTGCTGCGCTCGGTGGCCGCGATCTGTGCCGAGGACACCCGTCGCAGCGGCCAGTTGCTGGCCCACTTCGGCATCCAGCAGCCGCTGGTCGCGCTGCATGACCACAATGAAGAGGCCATGGCGCAGCGCATCGTGGCGCGGCTGCAGGCCGGCGAGTCACTGGCGCTGGTGAGCGATGCCGGCACCCCGCTGGTCAGTGACCCGGGCTACCGGCTGGTGCGCGCCGCCCGCGAGGCGGGCATCCGGGTCAGCCCGGTGCCGGGTGCCTGCGCGGTGATCGCCGCGTTGAGCGTGGCCGGGCTGCCCAGCGATCGCTTCACCTTCGAAGGGTTCCTGCCGGCCAAGGGCTCGGGCCGCCGCGAGCGGCTGCAGGGCCTGGCGGCGGAAACCCGCACGCTGGTGTTCTACGAATCCTCGCACCGCATCACCGAATCGCTGGCCGACATGGTGGCCACCTTCGGCGCCGATCGCCCGGCGGTGCTGGCCCGCGAGCTGACCAAGCTGTTCGAGACCGTGCTGGATGGCACCCTGGCCTCGCTGCTGCAGCAGGTGGAAGCCGACGACAACCAGCGCAAGGGCGAGTTCGTGGTGATGGTGCAGGGCGCCGCCGACGACGAGCAGGCCCAGCTGGCAGCCGGCCGCCGCATGTACGCCAAGCTCAGCGAACACCTCCCGCCTTCGACCGCCGCCAAGCTCGCCGCCGAACTGACCGGCGCCCCCCGCAAGGCCCTCTACGGCACCTGACACGGTAGAGCCACCCCATGGGTGGCTGGCATGCGCCCACGGGTGGCTGCACGCGATGCCGAACCAACGGCAGCCACCCACGGGGTGGCTCTACCGGATGTGCAGGTTGAATCCAGCCCCGTGCCCACCGTGGAGGCGCGGTAGAGCCACCCCATGGGTGGCTGGCATGCGCTCACCGGTGGCTGGCACGCGATGCCGAACGAACGGCAGCCACCCATGGGGTGGCTCTACCAAATGTGCAGGTTGAATGCAGTCCCGCGCCCACCGTGGAGGCACGGTAGAGCCACCCCATGGGTGGCTGGCATGCGCGCACGGGTGGCTGGCACGCGATGCCGAACGAACGGGAGCCACCCACGGGGTGGCTCTACCAAATGTGCAGGTTGAATCCAGCCCCGCGCCCACCGTGGAGACACGGTAGAGCCACCCCATGGGTGGCTGGCACGCGATGCCGAACGAACGGCAGCCACCCACGGGGTGGCTCTACCGGATGTGGAGGTCGAATGCAGCCGCGCGCCCACGGTGGAGACACGGTAGAGCCACCCCATGGGTGGCTGGCACGCGATGCCGAACGAACGGCAGCCACCCATGGGGTGGCTCTACGGTGATGTGCAGGTTGACTACGGCCCATGCCGCCGTCTGGAGGCACAGCTCCCTTTGGTAAAGGGGGCGCGGCGACAGCCGCGGGGAATTGGGCGCTGGTGGCCCGGGGCCCAAGGTTTGCGCTGCAAACCTTGGGGCTTTTTTCGTCACGACGAAAAAAGCGGCGGAGCCGGCCGATAAGCCGGGTTTTGTCGTGGACAGTCATTCCTCTAGGCGCTACGTCACCGCAGCGCTCAAGCAACCTACCCGGACCCGACGCGGGCCACGCCATTAGGTCCCTATTTGGTCTTGCTCCAGGTGGGGTTTGCCGTGCCGGTCTGTTGCCAGACTCGCGGTGCGCTCTTACCGCACCATTTCACCCTTACCGGCTTCCCGAAGGAAACGTAGGCGGTATCTTTCTGTTGCACTTTCCGTCGGCTCGCGCCGCCCAGGCGTTACCTGGCACCTTGCCCTATGGAGCCCGGACTTTCCTCGGCATCCGCAAGGGATGACGCGACTGTCTGGCCGACTCCGCCGCGCGCATTTTCGCACATCCGCCGCGTTACAGGGGCGCCGCAGGCGACACGGCCGTGGCCAACGCCGGCACTTCCCCGGCGCCAACCGTCAGCCGGGTCTCGCCGACGCAACCGCCGTCCGGTCCGAACCGCCGCTCGTGGATGAAACCTTCGCCGTTGGCATCCAAGGCGATCAGCGTGCTGGCGCGGGTGCCGTACTCGGGGCTGCGGATGAAGGCCGCGCTCAACCAGCGCTCGCGCGCCAGGCCGATGCCGGTGTCGGGCAGGGCACTGTCGTCGGCACGGGTTTCATCGGCCAGCGCCCGCCACAGCGGGCTGAGGTCGTCGCTGCCGCTGGCGATCCAGGCCTGCAGCGCGGCGTTCAGGCGCACGGTCTTCGGCCATGGTGCATCCAGCGGCCCGTTGGACATCCCGTGCACGCCGGGTGCCAGCGCCTGCCGGCCCGCCGGGTGGTTGCCCAGGAACTGGCAGCTGTCGCGGTCGGCCAGCAGCAGATTGAACGGGGCGAAATCGGCGGCGCGGGCGGCGAGCGCATCGGCCACGTGGGCGGCCGGCGCGGCGTCACGCAGGTAGTCGGCCACCAGCGCCCCGCGGGAGGGGCCGGTCTGACGGGCCAGCGGGTCGCGCACGTTGGTCACCACCGCCATGCGGCCGCCGGGGCCCACCCCGGCCCAGGTGCCGCCCGAGCGCAGGTCGCGCCCAGCCAGCAGCCCGCAGTCAGGCGCCGGCCAGGCGGCCAGGGCGGCGGTGGGGCGGGCGTGGAACTCGTCGCGGTTGCCGGCCATCAGCAGCTGCCAGCGGGGGTGGGTTTTCCAGGCAAGGGCAAGCAGGCACATGGCCGGCATTGTGCTGGGTTTGCGCAAGGCAGGGCCAATGGCGACGGGCCTTGGCATGAATACGCGCCTATGTTTCACGCCCTCTACACAGGACTGAACTTCGCCCCAATCTCAAAAATTGAGACGAAACAGCAACTTGTGGATAAGCCTTGAACAAGTCTCTAAACATTGCTGCAAGCCCTTGATGTTCAAAGTGATTTCCCGCTCGCAAAGTTGTTGACAACCCAATCGGCACTGCTAAGGTGGGCAACAGAGGCAAAACCGGGTTTTTTGTGGTTTTTCGTGGTTCAATGTTTCATCCGGGCGAAGGAAAGGTGCACGCGTCGTGTTTCAGGGCGAGACGGCCATCACGGTTGACGATAAAGGACGCATGGCGGTTCCCACCGCGCATCGTGACCTTGTCGCGCGTGTGAGCAACAACCGCCTGGTCCTGACCTACAACCCCTTCGAGTCCGGCTGCCTGTGGCTGTATGCCGAAACCGAATGGGAGCGGGTCCGCGACGACGTCATGGCCAAACCCAACACACAGCGCGTCGTGCGTCTGCTGCAACAGAAGCTGGTCGGTTCGGCCGCGCATCTGGAGCTCGACGGCAACGGCCGCATCAGTATTCCTGCCAGCCACCGCGGTGCCGTTGGCATTGAAAAGAAGGCGGTTCTGCTCGGCATGGGCGACAAATTCGAATTGTGGAGCGAGCAGGCACATCGCGCGTTGATCCAGCAGACGTTGTCTGACGGGGATCTGAGCGATGGGTTGCTCGACCTGAAGTTGTGAGCCGGGGTGCCCGGATGCGCGGAGCAGCGCAGACCGGTCACCTTCCGGTGTCGCAGTCGCCGGCGGGGCACCTGCCGGTTCTGTACACACAGGTCCTGGACGGCCTGAGGGTGATCGAAAACGGTACGTATCTCGATGGCACGTTTGGTCGTGGCGGTCACGCCCGCGGCGTGCTCGAGCAACTCGGTCCCGGAGGCCGGCTGCTGGTCATGGACAAGGATCCCGAAGCGATTGCGGTAGCCGAGCGCGATTTCGCGCCGGACCCGCGCGTGTCGATCTTCCGGGGCAGCTTTGCCGACCTGCTGCATTGGGACGCCACCGCCGACGGCCTGGACGGGGTGCTGTTCGACCTGGGCGTGTCCTCGCCGCAGCTGGACGTGGCCGAGCGCGGTTTCAGCTTCGGCAAGGACGGCCCGCTGGACATGCGCATGGACCCGGACAGCGGCGAAAGCGCGGCGCAGTGGCTCAACCGTGTTGAAGAACGCGAGCTGATGGACGTGCTGTGGACCTACGGCGAAGAGCGCCAGGGCCGCCGCATCGCCAAGGCCATCGTGGCCCGCCGCGACAAGCAGCCCTTCACCCGTACCGCCGAGCTGGCGGAGTTGATCGCCTCGGTGATGCCGCGTGGCAAGGACAAGATCCACCCGGCCACGCGCAGCTTCCAGGCCATCCGCATCCACATCAACCGCGAACTGGCCGACCTTGAAGCCGGCCTGGACGCGGCGATGGCGCGCCTGAAGCCGGGCGGCCGGCTGGCGGTGATCAGCTTCCATTCGCTGGAAGACCGCATCGTCAAGCAGTTCATGAACCGCCACGCCAAGGCGCCGCCGAGCAATCGCCGGCTGCCCGAGCTGGCTGCGTTCAAGCCTACCCTCGACCTGCATGGCGGCGCCATCAAGGCCGAGGACGACGAGCTGGCGGTCAACCCGCGCTCGCGCAGCGCCGTGCTGCGCGTGGCCGAAAAGCGCGAGGTGGCCGAATGAGTCGCCTGCTGCTCATCGTGCTGCTGGCCTGCACCGTCGCCTCGGCGATCGGGGTGGTGTTCATGCGCCACCGCCACCGCCAGACCTTCATCGAACTGTCCAAGGCCGAGCGCGCGCGCGACGAGATCAACATTGAATTCGGCCGCCTGCAGCTGGAGCAGGCGACCCTGGCCGAGGCTACCCGGGTCGATCGCGTGGCCCGCGAGAAGCTCGGCATGAAGTTCCCGGAAGCGGCCGACGTGGTGGTGATCCGGCCATGAACAAGTCCGGTCGCAACCGCACCCGCAACAGTTTCAACCTGCGCCAGCGCCTGAAGTGGGTGGGTCTGGCGCTGGGGCTGTGCTCGGTGTCGCTGGTCGGCCGTGCCGCCTACGTGCAGATCATCAACAGCGATTTCTACCAGCGCCAGGGCGAGGCGCGGTACCTGCGCGAACTGCCGATCAACACCTCGCGCGGCATGATCACCGACCGCAACGGCGAGCCGGTGGCGGTGTCCACCCCGGTCGCTTCGATCTGGGTCAATCCGCAGGAACTGCTGCGGTCCCCGGACCGTATTCCCGAGCTGGCCACCGCACTGGGCATGCCGCTGGACGAGCTGAGCTCCAAGCTGTCGCAGAAGTCGGACAAGGAATTCATGTACCTGCGCCGCCGGATCAATCCGGACGACGCCGAGAAGGTGGTGGCGCTGAAGATCCCGGGCGTGGCCTCGCAGCGCGAGTTCCGCCGCTTCTACCCGCAGGGTGAGGCGATGGCGCACGTGCTGGGCTTCACCAACATCGACGACCGCGGCCAGGAAGGGCTGGAGCTGGCCTTCGACGAATGGCTGCGCGGCAAGGCCGGCGCCAAGCGGGTGATCCGCAACCGCAAGGGCGACACGGTGGAGAGCGACCTGCTGCGCGCCGCCGAGCCGGGCAAGGACCTCACCCTCAGCATCGACCGCCGCATCCAGTTCCTGGCCTTCAAGGAGCTGCGCAACGCGCTGATCGCCAACAAGGCGGCCGGCGGCTCGATGGTGATCATGGACGTGGCCACCGGCGAAGTGCTGGCCATGGTCAACCTGCCCACCTACAACCCCAATTCGGTCGGCGGCGCCGCCCCGGACACCCGCCGCAACCGCGCGGTGACCGATCTGGTCGAGCCCGGGTCGACCATGAAGCCGCTGACCATCGCTTCGGCGCTGCAGTCCGGCGTGGTCACCAAGGACACCACGGTGGACACCAACCCGGGCTACATGGCCGTGGGCCGGTTCACCATCAAGGACGTGCCGCGCAACAACGGCGTGCTGAACGTCACCGGCGTGATCACCCGCAGCTCGAACATCGGCGCGGCCAAGATCGCCGCCAAGATGCCCGACCAGGTGTTCTACGACCACGTCCACAGCTTCGGCTACGGCGTGTCCCCGCACAGCGGTTTTCCCGGTGAATCGGCCGGCGTGCTGCCGCGCCCGGCGCGCTGGAGCGGGTCGTCCAAGACCACCATGTCCTACGGCTACGGCCTGAATGTCACCCCGCTGCAGATCGCCACCGCCTACTCGGCGCTGGGCAACGGCGGCAAGTTGATCGCACCGACCTTCGTCAAGGGCCAGCGCAACGAAGGCAAGCAGATCATCGACGAGAACATCGCCAAGCAGGTGGTGGCGATGATGGAAACCGTGGTCACCCAGGGCGGCGCCAAGCAGGCCGCGGTGCTGGGCTACCACGTGGCCGGCAAGACCGGTACCGCACGCAAGGCCGGCCCCGGCGGCTACGAACGCGGGCATTACAACGCGCTGTTCGCCGGCGTGGTGCCGGCGACCAACCCGCGCTTTGCCACGGTGATCGTCATCAACGACCCGCAGGCGGGCAAGTACTACGGTGGCCTGGTGTCTGCGCCGGTGTTCCACAACGTGATGGAAGGCGCGCTGCGCCTGATGGACGTGCCGCCGGACGACATCGAGTCGTGGCTGGTGGCGCAGCAGTCCGGAAAGCTGGGGCATACCGCCTCGTCGTTGCCGGTGCCACCGCCGGAAACGGTGATCGCCCCGGACGCCGCCGCCGAATTCGATGCCGCGCTGCCCAGCGCGCACGCCACGGTGCCGCCCGCGCAGGGAGGCACCCAATGAGCCAGACGATGTTGCTTTCGCAGTTGATCCCCGATGTGGCGCTCAGCCACGATCCGTCCATCACCGGCCTGGTGCTGGACAGCCGCGCCGTGCGCCCGGGCAATGCCTTCGTGGCGATCGCCGGCTTCGGCGCGCACGGGCTGGGTTTCGTCGACCAGGCGCTGGCCAACGGCGCCGGCGCGATCCTGTTCGAGCCGCCGGCACCGGCCGAGCTGCCGGCCCCGGCCGACGCCATCGCCGTGCCCGGCCTGCGCACGCGCATGGGCGCGATGGCCGACCAGTTCCACGGCCATCCGTCGCGCGCGATGACGATGGTGGGCGTGACCGGCACCAACGGCAAAACCTCCACCGTGCAGCTGCTGGCCCAGGCCTGGCACCTGCTTGGTACCGCCAGTGGCAGTATCGGCACCTTGGGCGTGGGTCTGTATGGCCACGTGGTGCCGACCGGCTTCACCACGCCGCTGGTGCTGCAGATGCATGACGTGCTCGCGCAGCTGCGCGACGACGGCGCGCGCGCGGTGGCGATGGAAGTCAGCTCGCACGCGCTGGACCAGGGCCGCGTGGATGCCGTGCACTATGACGTGGCGGTGTTCACCAACCTCACCCGCGACCATCTCGATTACCACGGCGACATGGCGCAGTACGGCGCGGCCAAGGCCAAGCTGTTCCACCGCGAAGGCCTCAAGGCCGCCGTAGTGAACCTGGACGACAGTTTCGGCAGCGAACTGCTGCGCACCGTAGATGCCAGCGTGCGCCAGATCGGGCTCAGCTCGCGCGGCGCGCAGCAGGCCACGCTGCGCGCCGATTCGCTGAAGCTGGACGGCCGCGGCATCGCCTTCGACCTGGTAGTGGAGGGCGCGCGCCACCCGGTGCAGTCGCCGCTGCTGGGCCGCTTCAACGTGGACAACCTGCTGGCCGTGGCCGGCGCGCTGTATGCGCTGGACCATGCGCCGGCCGCGATCGCCGCACTGCTGTCGCAGCTGCAGCCGATTGCCGGGCGCATGAACCGGCTCGGCGGCGAGCGCGGCCTGCCCACCGTGGTGGTCGACTACGCCCACACCCCCGACGCGCTGGAACAGGCGCTGGCCAGCCTGCACGACCACCTGGCCGGGCGCCTGGTCTGCGTGTTCGGCTGCGGCGGCGAGCGCGATACCGGCAAGCGGCCGCAGATGGCCGCCATTGCCGAGCGCGGCGCCAACGTGGTGATCGTCACCGACGACAACCCGCGCGGCGAAGACGGCGACGTGATCGTGGCCGACATCGTGGCCGGTCTGGCCAACCCCGCCGCCGCCATCGTGCAGCGCGACCGCGCCGCCGCCATCGCCACCGCGATCGGCCTGGCCGGTGCCGGCGACATCGTGCTGATTGCCGGCAAGGGCCACGAGCCCTACCAGGAAGTGCACGGCGTCAAGCATGCCTTCGACGACACCGTGGTGGCCGCCGGCGTGCTGGCCTCGCTGCAGGAGGTCGCCCCATGAAGCGCACCCCGCTGTCGCTGATCGCGCATTGGGCCGGTGGCGAGATCCATGGCGACGACACCGCCATCGACGCCATCAGCAAGGACACCCGCACGCTTGCCCCGGGCAGCCTGTACGTGGCGCTGCGTGGCGACCGCTTCGACGGCCATGATTTCGCCGCCGACGCGGTCGCGCGTGGTGCCTCGGCGATGCTGGTCGAGCGCCTGCTGGACGTGGCGCTGCCGCAGATCCTGGTCGCCGACACCCAACACGCGCTGGGCCGCATCGCCCATGGCATGCAGCGCGACCGCGCCGCCGGGGTGTTCGCCATCACCGGCAGCAACGGCAAGACCAGCGTCAAGACGCTGCTGCTGGCGATCCTGCAGCAGGTGGCGCGCGAAGAACACAAGGTGGTGTACGCCAACCCGGGCAATCTCAACAACGAGATCGGCCTGCCGCTGGCGGTGCTGGATGCCCCCGAAGACGCCGATTTCGCCGTCTACGAGATGGGCGCCGGCAAGCCGGGCGACATCGCCTACCTGACCGACATCGTGCGCCCGCGCTACGCGCTGGTGAACAACATCGCGCCGGCCCACCTGGAACGGATGGGCAGCCTGCAGGGCGTGGCCACCACCAAGGGCGCGATCTACGCGGCGCTGCCAGCCGATGGCGTGGCGGTGATCAACGCCGACGACGCCTTTGGCATCTGGTTCGAACAGCACATCGTGGGCCAGCCGCCGCGTTGCCGCGTGCTGCGCTACGGCCTGGACCACAGCGCCGACGTGAGCGCGCTGGCGATCCGCCCCAGCGCCACCGGCAGCCAGTTCCTGCTCACCAGCCCGATCGGGACCGTGGAGATCGCGCTGGCCCTGCCGGGTCGCCACAACATCAGCAACGCACTGGCCGCCGCCGCGCTGGCGCTGGCCGCCGGTATCGGCCTGGACCCGATCGCGCAGGGCCTGGCCCGCGCCGAACCGGTGCCGGGCCGCCAGGTCGCGCACCAGCTGCCCAACGGCGCGGTGCTGATCGATGACAGTTACAACGCCAACCCCGGCTCGCTGGCCGCGGCGATCGACGCGCTGGCCGGTGGCAAGGACGAAGGCTGGCTGGTGCTGGGCGACATGCGCGAACTGGGCCCGGACGGGCAGGCGCTGCATGCCCAGGCCGGGCGCCGCGCACGCGATGCGGGCCTCAAGCGCCTGTACACGCTGGGGCCGCTGAGTGCCGCCGCGTCGAGCGCCTTTGGCGACGGCGGCCGGCACTTCCAGGACCACGACACGCTGGCCGCCGCGCTTGCCTCTGAACTGCATGCTGGCGTGCGCTGCCTGGTCAAGGGCTCGCGCGGCAGCGCCATGGACAAAATTGTGAAAGCGCTGCTGGCGCGAGGAGAGGAAACCCCCCATGTTGCTTGAACTGGCCCGATGGTTGCAGCAATTGGAGAGCCTGTTCGGGCTGTTCGGCTATTTGACGCTGCGCGGCATTCTTGCCGCGCTGACCGCGCTGTTCCTGTCGCTGTGGCTGGGCCCGGCGATGATCCGCAAGCTGGCCCAGTTCAAGGGTGGCCAGCCGATCCGTACCGACGGGCCGCAGACCCACTTCTCCAAGGCCGGCACGCCGACCATGGGCGGTTCGCTGATCCTGCTCACCATCACCCTGTCGGTGCTGTTGTGGGCCGACCTGCGCAACCGCTACGTGTGGGTGGTGCTGGCGGTGATGCTGTGCTTCGGCGCCATCGGCTGGTACGACGACTGGATCAAGATCGTGCGGCGCGACCCGAACGGCCTGAAGTCGCGCTGGAAGTACCTGCTGCAGTCGATCTTCGGCCTGGCCGC
The DNA here is from genome assembly GCF_040548725.1 of Stenotrophomonas sp. 2619. Lineage (NCBI taxonomy): Bacteria > Pseudomonadati > Pseudomonadota > Gammaproteobacteria > Lysobacterales > Lysobacteraceae > Stenotrophomonas > Stenotrophomonas sp. 2619. The sequence continues at coordinate 182,073 of NZ_JBEPSF010000009.1, forward strand.
CGGCCTGTTCCTGTTCTACACCGCCGACGTGCCCGCCGCGCTGACCTTCTACATCCCGATGTTCAAGTCGGTGGCGCTGCCGCTGGCCGGGATCAGCTTCGTGGCCATCGCCTACTTCTGGATCGTCGGCTTCTCCAACGCGGTCAACCTGACCGACGGCCTGGACGGCCTGGCGATCATGCCGACCGTGCTGGTGGCCTGCGCGCTGGGCGTGTTCGCCTATGCGTCGGGCAACGTGGTGTTCTCCAACTACCTGCAGATCCCGCAGATTCCCGGGGCCGGTGAACTGGTCATCATCTGCGCGGCCATTGCCGGTGCCGGTCTGGGCTTCCTGTGGTTCAACACCTACCCGGCCATGGTGTTCATGGGCGACATCGGTGCGCTGGCGCTGGGTGCGGTGCTGGGCACCATCGCGGTGATCACCCGCCAGGAGCTGGTGCTGGTGATCATGGGCGGCGTGTTCGTGATCGAAACGCTGTCGGTGATGATCCAGGTCGCCTCGTTCAAGCTGACCGGCAAGCGCGTGTTCAAGATGGCGCCCATCCACCACCACTTCGAGTTGAAGGGGTGGCCCGAGCCGCGCGTGATCGTGCGCTTCTGGATCATCTCGGTAGTGCTGGTGCTGATCGGCCTGGCCACGTTGAAGGTCCGCTGATGAACGACCTGTCGCGCCAGGCAACCCGCCTTGAAGCCATCGGAGGCCACTTCGACAAGTGGCTGCTGGGCGCGATCATCGCGCTCACCGGGCTGGGCGTGGTGATGGTCGCGTCGAGCTCGATCGCGTTGATGAGCAGTCCGTTCTACTACCTCAACCGCCACCTCATCTTCCTGGCCATCGGCATCGTGCTGGCGGGCATCGCCATGCGCACCGAGCTCAAGAGCATCGAGCAGTACAACCAGGTGCTGCTGCTGGGCTGCTTCGCGCTGCTGGTGGTGGTGTTCGTGCCGGGCCTGGGCAGCAGCGTCAACGGCGCCCGGCGCTGGATCAACCTGGGCATCTCCAAGTTCCAGACCGTCGAAGCGGTCAAGGTGCTCTACATCGTGTGGCTGTCCAGCTACCTGGTGCGCTTCCGCGACGAGGTCAACGCCACCTGGCCGGCGATGCTCAAGCCGCTCGGCGTGGCCGGTGCGCTGGTGGTCCTGCTGCTGCTGCAGCCCGACTTCGGGTCGTCCACGCTGCTGCTGGCCATCACCGCCGGCATGCTGGTGCTGGGCGGCGTGAACATGCCGCGCATGTCCATGCCGGTGATCATCGGCATGGTGGGCATGAGCGCGCTGGCGATCATCGAGCCCTACCGCATGCGCCGCATCACCTCCTTCCTGGACCCGTGGGCCGACCAGCAGGGCGACGGCTACCAGCTGTCCAACGCGCTGATGGCCGTCGGCCGCGGTGAGTGGACCGGCGTGGGCCTGGGCAACTCGGTGCAGAAGCTGTACTACCTGCCCGAAGCGCATACCGACTTCATCTTCTCGGTCACCGCCGAGGAGCTGGGTTTCATCGGCACCTGCCTGATCATCGCGCTGTACGCGCTGCTGGTGGGCCGCACCTTCTGGCTGGGCATGCGCTGCGTGGAAATGAAGCGCCACTTCTCCGGCTACATCGCGTTCGGCATCGGCCTGTGGATCAGCATGCAGAGCTTCGTCTCGATCGGCGTCAACCTGGGCATCCTGCCGACCAAGGGCCTGACCCTGCCGCTGATTTCCTCCGGCGGGTCCAGCGTGCTGATGACCTGCGTGGCGATGGGGCTGCTGCTGCGCGTGTCCTACGAACTGGATCGCGCCGAGCGCCGCCAGGCAGTGCGCATGGGCGCGGCCGAAGGCGACGAACCGATGGACGCCGAGCCGGGCAGGGGCGCCAGTGCCTCGTCCGTGGCCGCCGCCCTGCAGGACAGCAAGGCCCATGACGGCAGCCCGCGCGACGGCCTGCCGCGTGACAGTGCCTCGCGGGGCACCAGCCGCATGCAGCAGCGCATCGAACCGACCCTGGGGAGGATGGGATGAACACCCCATCGTCTTCTTCCGTGCGCCCGGTGATGATCATGGCCGGTGGTACCGGTGGTCACATCTTCCCCGGCCTGGCCGTGGCCAAGGTGCTGCGCGCGCGCGGCATTCCGGTGACCTGGCTGGGCAGTGACGGCGGCATGGAAACGCGCCTGGTGCCGCAGCACGACATCCACATCGACACGCTGGCCATCAGTGGCCTGCGCGGCAAGGGCAAGCTGGCCCTGCTCGGCGCGCCGGGCCGCCTGCTGCGCGCGGTGCGCGCGGCCGGCTTCCTGATCCGCGACCGCCAGCCGCGTGCGGTGGTGTCCTTTGGCGGCTTCGCGTCCGGCCCCGGTGGCCTGGCCGCGCGGCTGCACGGGCTGCCGCTGCTGGTGCACGAACAGAACCGCGCGCCGGGCCTGACCAACCGCGTGCTGTCGCGTTTCGCGCGCCGCGTGCTGACCGGCTTCCCGGGCAGCTTCGCCGAGCGCGAAGAGGCCGTGGGCAACCCGGTCCGTGCCGAGATCGCCGCGATCGCGCCGCCCGACCTGCGCCTGGCCAACCGCCAGGGGCCGCTGCGCCTGCTCGTGCTGGGCGGCAGCCAGGGCGCGCGCGTGCTCAACAACGCCGTGCCCAAGGCGCTGGCCGCCCTGGGCAGCCACGTCGCCATCGACGTGCGCCACCAGAGCGGCGAGAAGCTGCATGCCGAAGCCGTCAGCGCGTATCAGGACGCCGGTGTCACCGCGCGCGTGGATGCGTTCATTGCCGACATGGCCGAGGCATTCGCCTGGGCCGACCTGGTGGTGTGCCGTGCCGGCGCCTCGACCCTGGCCGAGCTGTGCGCGGTTGGCGTGGGCAGTGTGCTGGTGCCGTTCGCCGCTGCCGTGGATGACCACCAGACCCGCAACGCGGAGTACCTGGTCGAGCGTGGCGCGGCCGTGTTGCTGAAGCAGGATGAAACGCTGGCCACGCACCTTGAAGGCGTGCTGCGCGATTTGTCCGAAAATTCCGCCCGTCGCATGCAGATGGCAAACGCCGCGCGTGCCCTGGCCAAGGTCGATGCCGCAGAGCGCATCGCCGACATCATCCTCGAGGAATCCAAATGAAGACCGCCACGCGCCATCGCGCCTGCCCGACGCGGGGCCGCGCATGATCCGCCGCCTGCACGACACCAACGACCTGGTGCGCGCCTTCCCGCGCGTGCACTTCGTCGGCATCGGCGGCACCGGCATGAGCGGCATCGCCGAAGTGATGCTGACCCTGGGCTATGAAGTGTCCGGGTCGGACAACGCCGACAACACCGCCACCCGCCGCCTGGCCGGCCTGGGCGCGCGGGTGATGCGCGGCCATTCGGCGGCCAACGTGCTGGGCACCGACTGCGTGGTGGTGTCCAGCGCGATCCGCGACGACAACCCCGAGCTGATGGAAGCGCGCAGCCAGCGCATTCCGATCATGCCGCGCGCGGCGATGCTGGCCGAACTGATGCGTTTCCGCCGCGGCATCGCCGTGGCCGGCACCCATGGCAAGACCACCACCACCAGCCTGACCGCGGCGGTGCTGAGCGAAGGCGGGCTGGACCCGACCTTCGTGATCGGTGGCCAGCTGCTGGCCGCCGGTGCGAATGCCAAGCTCGGCAGCGGCCAGTGGCTGGTGGCCGAAGCCGACGAAAGCGATGGCAGCTTCCTGCGCCTGAACCCGCTGGTGTCGGTGATCACCAACATCGACGCGGACCACCTGGAGAACTACGGCAACGATTTCGCCCGGGTCCAGGCGGCCTTCGCCGAATTCCTGCAGCGCCTGCCGTTCTACGGCCTGGCCGTGCTCTGCATCGATGACCCGGAAGTGGCCGCGCTCGCTGCGCAGACCCCGCGTCACGTGATGAGCTACGGCATGAGCAGCAACGCCGACGTGCGCGCCGAGGACGTGGTCCAGGACGGCCCGCGCATGCGCTTCACCCTGCGCCTGCCCGAAGGCAGCAGCTACCCGGTCACGCTGGCCCTGCCGGGCGCGCACAACGTGCTCAACGCGCTGGCTGCCGCCGCCGTGGGCTGGCAGCTGGGCGTCGCCCCGGACGCCATCGCCCGCGCGCTGGAAAGCTTTGCCGGCATCGGCCGCCGCTTCAACGACCTGGGCATCGTCACCACCCACAACGGTGCCCGCGTGCGCCTGATCGACGACTACGGTCACCACCCGCGCGAGCTGGCCGCCGTGTTCGCCGCTGCCCGCGGCGGCTGGCCGGACCAGCGCCTGGTGGTGGCCTTCCAGCCGCACCGCTACAGCCGTACCCGCGACCAGTTCGATGCCTTCGCCGCGGTGCTGTCCGAAGTGGATGCGCTGGTGCTCAGCGAGGTCTACCCGGCCGGCGAAGCGCCGATCCCGGGCGCCGACTCGCGTTCGCTGGCGCGCGCCATCCGTGCGCGCGGCCGCAGCGAGCCGGTCGTGGTTGGCCACACCGCCGAGCTGTCGCACGTACTGCCCGACGTGCTGCAGGACGGTGACCTGCTGTTGATGATGGGCGCCGGCGATATCGGCCACGTGGCCCAGCTGATCGCCACCGAAGGCTTCACGGAGACCCCGGCCGCATGAACCCGATCTTCTTCCCGTCGCTGCGCGTCACCGACCCGGCCGTGTTCGGCCGCGTCGCGGTGCTGCTTGGCGGCACCTCCAGCGAACGCGAGGTGTCGCTGGATTCGGGCCGCAACGTGATCGCCGCGCTGCGCGCGCGCGGTGTCGACGCGGTGGCCGTGGACGGCATCCCGGCGCTGGCGCTGGCGCTGGTTGAAAAGCGCTTCGACCGCGTGTTCAACATCCTGCACGGCCACAACGGCGGCGGTGAGGACGGCATCGTGCAGGGACTCATGGACGCCTTCGGCGTGCCCTACACCGGCTCCAGCGTGCTCGGCTCGGCGCTGAGCATGGACAAGATCCGCACCAAGCAGGTGTGGTTGTCGCTGGGCCTGCCCACGCCGCGCTACGTGAAGCTGGTGGAAGGCGTGGAAGTGCACGCCGCCGCCGCCGAACTGGGCCTGCCGGTGGTGGTCAAGCCGGCCAACGAAGGCTCCAGCGTGGGCATCAGCCGGGTCAGCGATGATGCCGGCCTGGATGACGCCGTGGCCTTGGCCGCGCGCTACGACGGCCAGCTGCTGATGGAACAGATGGTGGTGGGCGACGAGCTCACCGTGGCGATCCTGGGCGACCAGGCGCTGCCGTCGATCCGCATCGTGCCCAAGGGCCAGTGGTACGACTACAACGCCAAGTACATCGCCGAGGACACCCAGTACCTGTGCCCCGGCCTGGAGGGCGATGACGAAGCCGAGATCCGCCGCATCGCGCTGGCCGCCTTCCAGGCCGCCGGCTGCTACGGCTGGGGCCGGGTGGACGTGATGCGCGACCGCGACAGCGGCCGCTTCTACCTGTTGGAAGTGAATACCGCGCCGGGCATGACCAGCCACTCGCTGGTACCCAAGGCCGCCGCGCAGGCCGGCATCGGCTTCGAGGAACTGGTCTGGCGCGTGCTGGAACAGACCCTGCCGGGCAATCTGCAGGACCTGGACAGGGAGCGTGCCCACGCATGAACGCGGTGCTGCGCATCTTCGTCTGGTTGCTGGCCCTGTCGGTCGTAGCGCTGCCCGTGGTGGCGGTGCTCAACGGCTGGGTCGGTGCCGAACGCTGGCCGTTGGCCAAGCTGCGCGTGCACGCCGAGTTCAACCGGGTGCCGGCCGAACAGCTGCAGCAGGTGGTGCTGCCGTACGCCAAGGCCGGGTTCTTCGCGGTCAAGCTGCAGGACGCGCAGGACGCCATCGAGCAGCTGCCGTGGGTGGAAAGCGCGCAGGTGCGCAAGCAGTGGCCCGACGTGCTGGAAGTCAGCCTGGTCGAGCACAAGCCGTTTGCGCGCTGGGGCAACGACCGACTGCTGTCCGAGCAGGGCAAGTTGTTTGCCACGCCCAAGAAGCTGCAGGACCTGGCACTGCCCGACCTGGATGGCCCGGACAGCCAGACCGAAGAAGTGGTGGCGCTCTACAACGATGCCCGGGCGCTGTTCGCGCCGGCCGGGGTGGACGTCAAGCGGGTCAGCATGGACGCGCGTGGCAGCTGGTCGCTGCTGCTCAGCAATGGCACCGAAGTGGTGGTGGGCCGCGACGACGCACGCTCGCGCCTGCAACGCTTCGTACGCGTGCTGCCGCAGCTGAGCAACCAGGCCGCGCCGATCGAACGCGCCGACCTCCGATATACCAATGGTTTCACGCTGAGCTGGGGTACCCCGGCCGCAACCGCGCCAAAGCCGGCGCAGGACAGGACATGAATCGCAAGGGTGACAAATCACTGATCGTTGGCCTGGATATCGGCACCTCCAAGGTGGTGGCGCTGGTCGGCGAGTACTCGCCGGGCAACCCGATCGAGGTCATCGGCATCGGCTCGCACGAATCGCGCGGGCTCAAGCGCGGCGTGGTGGTGGACATCGAATCCACCGTGCAGTCGATCCAGCGTGCGGTGGAAGAGGCCGAGCTGATGGCCGGCTGCGAGATCCGCTCGGTGTATGCCTCGATCTCGGGCAACCACGTGCAGTGCAAGAATTCCCCCGGCATCGTGCCGATCCGCGACGGCGAAGTGACCTGGGGCGACCTGGACCGGGTGCTCGACGCGGCCAAGGCGGTGGCGATCCCGGCCGACCAGAAGATCCTGCACGCCATTCCGCGCGAGTACGTGCTGGACGATTCGCAGGAAGGCATCCGCAACCCGGTCGGCATGACCGGCGTGCGCCTGGAGGTGCATGCGCACCTGGTGGTGTGCGCGCAGTCGGCCGCCGCCAACATCAGCAAGTGCGTGCAGCGCTGCGGCCTGCAGGTGGACGACCTGGTGCTGTCCTCGCTGGCCTCCAGCGTGGCCGTGCTCACCGCCGACGAGCGCGAGCTGGGCGTGGTGCTGGTCGACATGGGCGCCGGCACCACCGACCTGGCCGTGTTCGTGCAGGGCGCGATCTGCCACACCGCCTCGCTGCCGATCGCCGGCGACCACGTCACCAACGACATCGCGCACATGCTGCGCACGCCCACCCCGGAAGCGGAGCAGATCAAGGTGCGCTACGCCTGCGCGCTGGCCCAGCTGGCCACCGCCGAGGAAAGCATCCAGGTGCCCAGCGTCGGCGATCGTCCGCCGCGCCGGATGCCGCGCCACGCGCTGGCCCAGGCGGTGCAGGGCCGTTACGAAGAAATTTTCGAGATGGTCCAGGCCGAACTGCGTCGCTCCGGCTTCGAGGAACTGGTGCGCGCCGGCATGGTGCTCACCGGCGGTGCCTCGAAGATGGAAGGCGTGGTCGAACTGGCCGAGGAAATGCTGCAGATGCCGGTACGCGTGGGCATTCCGCAGCACGTCACCGGCCTGGGCGAAGTGGTGGGCAACCCGGTGCACGCCACCGGTGTTGGCCTGCTGCTGATGGGCAGCCAGATCGAACACCCGCGCCGTCCGTCGCTGCCCACCGGGCGCGCGGGCAGCATGTTCAAAAAGCTCAAGACCTGGTTCCGCGGCGAATTCTGACGCGGCCCGCGGTAGAGCCGACCGTTGGTCGGCTGCATCACCTGCACCCCCGGCACCACTGCAACGCAACGCACCACCGCAACACGCAGCACCGGCAACACACAACCCACACAGCCGCAACGGCAACATGACGCGCGAAAGGCAGGAGGCCTGACCGCCCATGCCACCGAAAGCGGATACAACGAGGACACGGACATGGCGCATTTCGAACTGATTGAAAAGATGGCACCCAATGCGGTGATCAAGGTGATCGGCGTGGGCGGCGGCGGCGGTAACGCCGTGGCGCACATGGTGAGCACCAGTGTGGACGGCGTGGAATTCATCACCGCCAACACCGACTCGCAGGCCATCAAGAATTGCGGTGCCAAGCTGCAGCTGCAGCTGGGTACCAACGTCACCAAGGGCCTGGGCGCAGGCGCGAACCCGGAAGTCGGCCGCCAGGCCGCGCTGGAAGATCGTGAGCGCATCATGGACGCGCTGCAGGGTGCGGACATGGTGTTCATCACCGCCGGCATGGGCGGCGGCACCGGCACCGGCGCCGCACCGGTGGTGGCACAGCTGGCCAAGGAGATGGGCATCCTGACCGTCGCCGTGGTCACCAAGCCGTTCCCGTTCGAAGGCCGTCGCCGCATGCAGGTGGCGCTGAAGGGCATCGAGGAACTGAGCCAGCATTGCGACTCGCTGATCACCATTCCGAACGAAAAGCTGATCACCGTGCTGGGCCGCAACGCCACCATGATCCAGGCCTTCCGTGCCGCCAACGACGTCCTCCAGGGCGCCGTGCAGGGCATCGCCGACCTGATCGTGCGTCCGGGCCTGATCAACGTCGACTTCGCCGACGTGCGCACCGTCATGTCCGAAATGGGCCTGGCCATGATGGGCACCGGCACCGCCCGCGGCGATGACCGCGCCCAGGCTGCTGCCGAAGCGGCCATCCAGAACCCGCTGCTGGACGATGTGAACCTGGCCGGTGCCAACGGCATCCTGGTCAACATCACCGCCGGCGCCGACTTCACCATGGCCGAGTTCGACGAGATCGGCCGCACCATCGATGGCTTCGCCTCCGAAGACGCCACCGTGGTGGTCGGTACCGTGCTGGATCCGGACATGCAGGACGAAGTCCGCGTGACCGTGGTGGCCACCGGCCTGAACCGCGTCGTGGCCTCCAAGACCCAGCGTCCGGGCGAGCGCGCGCCGATCAAGCTGGTCCGCAACGCCACCACCGGCCAGCCGGAGTTCGGCGAGTTCGACACCGGCGGCGATGCGGTCTCCAAGGCCGTGGGCGGGATGGGCATGGGCATGGGCCTGCGTCGTCCGAGCGCCGATACCCCGGCGTCGTCGGCCCCGTCGTCGTCCGGCCCGGCGGCTGCTGAACTGCCCAACGATTACCTGGACATCCCGGCGTTCCTGCGCCGCCAGGCGGACTGAGGATTGCATGCCGGGGTCTTGTCCTCCCCGGTAAGCGCCTCCATGTCCCTTGCTGCCGGGCCCGGAGTGGCCCGGCAGTCTGCCGCCCGTCTTTCGGTTCAGAAAGGGGTGGTGGTACTGCGTGTTATTCTTGTTTGTCACCGCCGCGCTGACTGCGCGCTCTCCCGGTCCTGCTCCCCATGATTCCGCAACGCACCCTCAAGAACACGATCCGCGCCACCGGCGTTGGCCTGCACAGCGGTGACAAGGTCTACATGACCCTGCGCCCGGCCCCGGTCAACCATGGCATCGTGTTCCGTCGGGTCGATCTGGAGCCGGTGGTGGAAGTGCCCGCGCGCGCGGACCTGGTCACCGAAGTCACCCTGTGCACCGGGCTGACCTACCACGAGGCCAAGATCCAGACCGTCGAACACCTCATGTCGGCGCTGGCTGGCCTGGGCGTGGACAACATCATCGTGGAGCTGTCCTCGGCCGAACTGCCGATCATGGACGGGTCCTCCGGGCCATTCGTGTTCCTGCTGCAATCGGCGGGCATCGCCGAGCAGGACGCCCCCAAGCGCTTCATCCGCATTCTCAAGACGGTGGAAGTGACCGAAGGCGACAAGGTCGCCCGCTTCGAGCCCTACGAGGGCTACAAGCTCGGTTTCACCATCCAGTTCGATCACCCGATGATCCCGGCCAAGCAGTCGCGCGCCGAGATCGAGTTCTCCACGGCCGCCTACACCAAGGAAATCTCCCGCGCGCGTACCTTTGGGTTCATGCGTGACCTGGAGTACATGCGCGAGCGCAACCTGGGCCTGGGCGGTTCGATGGACAACGCCATCGTGCTCGACGAATTCCGCGTGCTCAACGACGACGGCCTGCGCTACGCCGACGAGTTCGTGCGCCACAAGATCCTCGACGCGATCGGCGACCTGTACCTGGCCGGTGGCCAGGTGCTGGGGGCCTACGAAGGCTTCAAGTCCGGGCATGCGCTCAACAACAAGCTGGTGCGCGCGCTGATGGCCGACGCCACGGCGTGGGAGTGGGTGAGCTATGACGCCGCTGCTGCTACGGCCCCGGTGGTGTATGGGGTGCCGGCGTACGCCTGAGGTAGCCACCCGTCTGAAGTAGCCCCCCATCCGAGGTAGCCACCCATGGGGTGGCTCTACCGCCATTGACGGGATATCGCATTGATTTTATTGGAAAACAAACGGCGCCTTGGGCGCCATTTTGCGTTTTCGGGGTCTTTGCGGGGTGATCTTGACGTCAATGAACCGTGGACGTGCACAGGTCACGGAATTGTGAACCTGATCGAGGTTCTTGCTGAATTTAACGCAATTTTAATAAAAGACTAACGACTGGGCGACGTTCCACGGCTACGATGCTGGCCGGTTCCCTGACAAGTTCACGTGCTCGTGACGCGTCGGGGAAGGGGACGGATGCCCCGATGCCTTCAGGACTTGGTGAAATCCATGTCCTTCAGGCAGGCCAACGCGTCGCGTAGCCCTTTGTGCGTGGCGGCTGAAACTGCGTGGGGGCCATTCCTGTTGTCGATCGCTGGGGAGCGTGGAGGAGGGGCAGCCGCAGTTTTGACGGTCACCTTGGTGACCTTCAGCCCGATGGACCGGGCCGCGTCGATCAACTGTGCTTCGGCAAGCCTCAGCTTGGCGTGCCACACGGGGGAATCGACGAGAAAAACGAGGTGCTCGCCGTTTACATTCGCCAGCCGGCAACGGGTGGCCAGTGCAGGCGGTAAATGGGGGCGCAATTGACGGTCCAGTGCGTCCAGCCACAAGGCTCGGCGTAGCGGGTTACCGGCTTTGTCCGCCATCACCGCATCCAGCGCCGGCTTCGGCGTGGATGGGGATCGCGCACTGGATTTCGGCTCAGACATGAAAACTCACTGATGGCATTCAAAAAGATCGTAATCAAAACGCGTGAAGGAAAGGCCAAGACGCCCCTGGCGCGTTTGCGTTTCTACTTCGAAGATTCCCCCCGGGCCCTGCTGGGCAGCGTGCTGGGGGTGGGCTGCCTGATCGGCTTCGGTGCCGGCATCGGCGGCAGCATGTTCAATGATTCCCGGCTCCACGCCAAGGTCGCCCAGCAGGAACGCGAGCTGGCGCAGGCCCAGAAAGACGCCCAGACCCAGGTGAACGCGCTGGCAGCGCGGATGGGTGAACTGCAGGCGCAGGCGACCCGTCTCAACGCCCTGGGCGAACGCCTGACCCAGATGGGCAAGCTGGAAGACGGCGAATTCGACTTCAACGAGACCCCCGGCCTCGGTGAAGGCGAGCCCGGCCCGACCCAGGACATCCCGGTCAGCGCGGTCAACGCCGACTTACAGGTGCTGGAGCAGCGCTTCGCTGCTTCAGGCCGCCAGCTGTCGGTGATGGAGTCGCTGATGTTCGACCACCAGCTCGAACAGAACGCGGTGCCCGGCCGCATGCCGATCCGCAACACCTACATCACCTCCAACTTCGGCACCCGCAGCGATCCGTTCGGTCGCGGTGCGGCTACCCACAAGGGCATGGACTTCCACGCCAAGGTCGGTGACCCGGTGATGTCGGTGGCCGACGGCGTGGTCAGCTTCGCCGGCGTGAAGGGCGGGTACGGCAACGTGGTCGACGTGGACCACGGCAACGGCTATGTCACCCGCTACGCGCACAACTCGCGCCTGGTGGTGAAGCCGGGCGACCTGGTGCGGGCCGGCCAGGAAGTGGCCAAGGCCGGCTCCACCGGCCGTTCCACCGGTGCCCACGTGCACTTCGAGGTGTGGGAGCGTGGCCAGGTGGTCAACCCGCGCAAGTTCCTCGGTGACGGCGGCAATACCCCGGTCGGGCGCGTTTCGCGCGGCTGATCCCGTCCGGTAGTGCCGGCCGCTGGCCGGCACGCCTGCGAGGGGGCCGAATGCGGTTTCCGGCCAGCGGCCGGCACTGGCTCCACGGGGTTGAAACCCCTGACGGCCGACCCAAGCTACAATGGGTATTGCCATAGACAGGGCGCAGTGCGCCCTGTTTCGTTTGCGGCCGACGCATCCCCCGGGGAGGGCGTGGCCGTTGGGGCGTCTCATTCCAACCGGTTCCTTCAATGATCAACAGCCTGCTTACCCGCGTCTTCGGCAGTCGTAATGAACGACAGCTGCGCCAGCTCAACCGCATCGTCGCCAAGGTCAATGCGTTGGAGCCGGAAATCGAAAAGCTCTCCGACGAGCAGCTCAAGGCCAAGACCCCGGAGTTCAAGCAGCGCATTGCTGACGGTGAAGCCCTGGACAAGGTGCTGCCGGAAGCATTCGCGGTCTGCCGCGAAGCCAGCCGCCGCGTGCTGGGCATGCGCCACTACGACGTCCAGCTGATCGGCGGCATGGTGCTGCACCTGGGCAAGATCGCTGAAATGCGTACCGGTGAAGGCAAGACCCTGGTCGCCACGCTGCCGGTGTACCTGAACGCGCTGGAAGGCAAGGGCGTCCACGTGGTCACCGTGAACGACTACCTGGCCCGCCGCGACTCGGCGCAGATGGGCAAGCTGTACAACTGGCTGGGCCTGAGCGTGGGCGTGGTCTACCCGGGCATGCCGCACGGTGACAAGCGCGAGGCCTATGCCAGCGACATCACCTACGGCACCAACAACGAATTCGGCTTCGACTACCTGCGCGACAACATGGCGCTGTCGCGCGCCGACCGCTACCAGCGCGGCCTGCACTACGCCATCGTCGACGAAGTCGACTCGATCCTGATCGACGAAGCGCGTACCCCGCTGATCATCTCCGGCCCGGCCGACGACTCCCCGGAGCTGTACATCCGCGTCAATCGCGTGGTCCCGGGCCTGATCAAGCAGGACGCCGAAGACGGCGAAGGCGATTTCTGGGTCGACGAGAAGGGCAAGCAGGTGCACCTGTCCGAAGCGGGCATGGAGCACGCCGAGGCGCTGCTGGTGGAAGCGGGCATCCTCAATGCCGAAACCGAAGGCCTGTACGCCGCGCAGAACCTGACCGTGGTGCATCACCTCAATGCCGCCCTGCGCGCGCATGCCATCTACCAGCGCGACGTGGATTACATCGTGCGCGACGGTGAAGTGGTGATCGTCGACGAATTCACCGGCCGCACCCTGGCCGGCCGCCGCTGGTCCGATGGCCTGCACCAGGCGGTGGAAGCGAAGGAAGGCGTGCCGGTCCAGCGCGAGAACCAGACGCTGGCCAGCATCACCTTCCAGAACCTGTTCCGCATGTACAAGAAGCTGTCCGGCATGACCGGTACGGCTGACACGGAAGCCTACGAATTCCAGAGCATCTACAACCTGGAAGTGGTGGTGATCCCGACCAACCGCCCGACCATCCGCAAGGACGGGTCGGACCAGGTGTTCCTCAACCGCACCGGCAAGTTCAACGCGGTGCTGGCCGACATCCAGGAATGCAACAAGCGCGGCCAGCCGGTGCTGGTGGGTACCACGTCGATCGAAACCTCGGAGATGCTGTCCGAGCACCTGCGCAAGGCCGGCGTGCACCACGAAGTGCTCAACGCCAAGCAGCATGACCGCGAAGCGACCATCATCGCCAACGCCGGCATGCCCGGTGCGGTGACCATCGCCACCAACATGGCCGGTCGCGGTACCGACATCGTGCTCGGCGGTTCGCTGGAAGCGCAGCTGCACGAGCTGGGCGAAGACGCCACCGACGAACAGCGCGCCCAGGTCAAGGCCGAATGGCAGAAGCGCCATGACGCGGTCAAGGCCGCCGGCGGCCTGCACATCGTGGGCACCGAACGCCACGAATCGCGCCGTATCGACAACCAGCTGCGTGGTCGTTCCGGTCGCCAGGGTGACCCGGGTTCGTCCCGCTTCTACCTGTCGCTGGAAGACAACCTGATGCGCATCTTCGCCTCGGACTGGGTCCAGAAGGCGATGCGCATGATGGGCATGAAGGAAGACGACGTCATCGAAGACCGCCTGGTCAGCCGCCAGATCGAAAAGGCGCAGCGCAAGGTGGAAGCGCACAACTTCGACATCCGCAAGAACCTGCTCGACTTCGACGACGTCAACAACGACCAGCGCAAGGTGATCTACGCCCAGCGCGACGAGCTGCTGGACGCCGAGTCGGTGAAGGACAACGTGGACGGCATTCGCGGCGACGTGATCTACGACATCGTGGCCCGTTTCGTGCCGCCGAACTCGATCGACGAGCAGTGGGACCTGCCGGGCCTGGAAGCCACCCTGGCCGCCGACCTGGGCGTGCAGATGGACGTGGTGGGGCTGGTCAAGCAGCACGAAGAACTGGATGCCGAAGCCATCGCCGAGAAGGTGCAGGCGCGCATTGACGCGCACTTCGCCGAGAAGGAAACCGGCGTGGGCGAAGACACCATGCGCGCACTGGAGAAGCACGTGATGCTGACCGTGCTCGACCAGAGCTGGAAGGAGCACCTGGCGCGCATGGATTACCTGCGCCAGGGCATCTACCTGCGCGGTTACGCGCAGAAGCAGCCCAAGCAGGAATACAAGAAGGAAGCGTTCGAGCTGTTCTCGGAAATGCTCGAGAACGTCAAGCGCGAAGTGGTCACCCTGCTGGCGCGCGTGCGCATCCGCAGCGAAGAAGAAGTGGAAGCGCTGGAGCAGGCCGAACGCCAGCAGGCGCAGGCGCGCCTGATGCAGTCGCAGTTCCAGCACCAGGACGCCGGCGGCTACAGCGCCGACGAAGAGGCTGCGCAGGTGGAAGCGGCGCAGAACGGCGTGGCCCAGGTGGGCCGTGACGAGCCCAAGGTGGGCCGCAACGACCCGTGCCCCTGCGGCAGTGGCAAGAAGTACAAGCACTGCCACGGTCAGCTGACCTGACCCCAGGACGCCCCGCCAAGTGCGGGGCGTCTGCTATCTGGGGGTAGAGCCACGCCATGCGTGGCTGCACCTCGGCCCGGCACCGGCCGATGCTTTTTCGGGATTGCGCCAGCACCGCGCTATTGGGCATGCTCCCCCCATGCCATCCCCCAAACGATCGATCCACGTCGTGGCCGGCGTCATCACCGACGCCCGCGGCCGCATCCTGCTCAACCGCCGTACCGAAGACCGCGACATGGGCGGCCTCTGGGAGTTTCCCGGCGGCAAGCGCGAGCCCGGCGAAAGCTCCGAGCAGGCGCTGGTGCGCGAACTGCGCGAGGAGCTGGGGATCGAGGCCGAGGTGGGCGAGTGGATCATGGACGTGCCGCAGATCTACCCCGACAAGCGGCTGCGCCTGGAAGTCCGCCGGATCAGCAGCTGGAAGGGCAGCCCGCGCGGGCGTGAGGGCCAGGCCATCACCTGGGTCACGCCTGACAAACTCTCGCGCTACTCGATGCCGCCGGCCGACCTGCCGGTGGTGGCCGCGCTGCGCCAGCCCGACCGCTACCTGATCACCCCCGAGCCCGAGGCTGACCACGCCCAGGCCCACCACGACTGGCACCAGCGCCTGGCCCAGGCACTGGCCGCAGGGGTCAGCCGGATCCAGTTGCGCACCCCTGCCAGCCCGGCGCGGGTGGCGCTGGCCGAGCAGGCCATCAGCGCGCACCGTGGCCGCGTGCAGTGGCTGCTCAACCGCGATATCGACCTGGCCCAGCGGCTGGGGGTGGGCGTGCACCTGGGCAGCGAACAGGTGCTGCAACTCGACGCCCGCCCGCTGCCGGCCGGCCAGCTGGTGGCCGCCTCCTGCCACGACCTGGAGCAGTTGCAGGCCGCGCAACGGCTGGGCTGCGACTTCGCCGTGCTCGGCCCGGTCCAACCCAGCGCCAGCCATCCCGGCGGCACGCCGCTGGGCTGGGAAGCCTTCGAAGCCCTGCGCGAACAGGTCTCGCTGCCGCTGTATGCACTCGGCGGCCTGCACCCGGACGACATCGAACAGGCCCGCCGCCACGGCGCCCAGGGCATCGCCGCGATCCGCGCGCTCTGGCCCACCTGATCCCGTACTGCCGGGCTCTGCCCGGCAGTGCATCCCACCGGCCCGCTATGTCTGGCCATTCCCTACGCCGGGCAGAGCCCGGCGCTACAGGGTGATCCAGAAACACCCGTACTGCCGCCGCAGCCCGAACACCGTGCGCGCCGGCGTCGCCGTGCTGCCCAGCGTCTGCTCCAGCCGCAGCCCCACCGGACGCGGCCGACGCGGCGTCACCTCTGCCACCGGCTGTCCATCGCTGCCCAGTACCGGTGCAGCGTCGGTCGCTACCAGCGCCCCCTCATCGCTGGCCGGATACACCGGCGCGATATCCACCAGCGGCCGCTGCACCACCGATTCCAGCCGCCCGATGATCTGGTTGGCGGTCGCGTTGGAGACGTTGGTCCACAGGTAGATGGACGACAGCCGGTTCACGTCCTGCTGGCTCACTGCATCGCGGATCTGCCCGGTCAACTCGCTGAGCCGACGCGCGCAACCGGCGCGGTAGATGCCGGTGTTGCCCACGGTGGGCGTGCGTGCCGGCATCCGCTCGGTGGCACCCAGCGCATCGCAGCGTCGGTCGGTGAACACGGTCTGGCCCTGCGCGTTGGTGCACCGGTTCACGCGCTGCGCCTGCGCCGACACCGGGACAGGCAGGCACAGGGCGTACAGCAACAGCGGCAGAAGCAGTTTCATCGCAGCAGAGTAGCCGCGCGAGCGTTATCTGCAAGCGATTTACGCAGGGATCAGCCCTTGAGCAGCTTCAACACCTGGGTGGTCGGCTTGGCCAGGTTGAGGGTATAGAAATGCAGGCCCGGCGCGCCGCCGGCCACCAACCGCTCGCACAGCCCCGCCACCACCTCGGCCCCGAACGCACGCACCGATTCGGCATCGTCGCCGTAGGCCTGCATCTTCTTGCCGATCCAGCGCGGAATCTCCGCGCCGCACTGCTCGGAGAAGCGGCGCAGCTGGCTGAAGTTGGAGATCGGCATGATGCCCGGCACGATCGGCACGGTCACCCCGAGCGCGCGCACCGCATCCACGAAATGGAAGTACGCATCGGCATTGAAGAAGTACTGGGTGATCGCGGCGTCCGCGCCGGCGTCGATCTTGGTCTTGAAGTGCTTCAGGTCCAGCAGCGCGTCGTTGGCCTGCGGGTGCGTTTCCGGGTAGGCGCCCACTTCGATGCGGAACGCATCGCCGTGCTCGGCCCGGATGAAGCTGATCAGCTCGGACGCATAGCGCAGGTCGCCGGGGTGGCCCATGCCCGAGGGCAGGTCGCCGCGCAGGGCAACGATGCGGCGGCACCCGATGGCGCGGTACAGCTTGAGCAGTTCGCGGATTTCCTCGCGGCTGCCGCCCACGCAGGACAGGTGCGGTGCCGCGTCGAACCCGTGGTGCTGCTTGAGGTGGCGCACGGTTTCGGAGGTGTAGCTGAGGGTCGAGCCGCCGGCCCCGAACGTACACGACACATACTCCGGCGCGAACGCTTTCAGCTTGGCCGCCGTGCGGTCGAGCTGGGCGCGCTGGTCATCGGTCTTGGGCGGGTAGAACTCGAAGCTGATGGCGGTCATGGGCGGCGGCGGCAGCGGGTGTGTGCTCATCATATCGCTTCATCGCGATGAATGTAAAAGAGTGCTGTCCCGGTCTGCACGCGCTGTCGATTACAGTGCCTGTCCAGAGAGGGCAGAGTGAAGATGGACATCCTGATTACCGGCGGTACGGGTTTCATCGGCCGCCTGCTGTGCGAACGGCTGCTGCAACAGGGGCACCGGGTGACCGTGTTGACCCGCACGCCCGGCCGCAGCCCGCCGCCGGGCGTGCAGTACGTGGGGCAGCTGGACGACGTGGGACCGGTGCAGGCGGTGGTCAACCTGGCCGGTGAGCCGCTGACCGAGGGGCGCTGGACCGAGGCCCGCAAGCAGGCCTTCCACGCCTCCCGGATCGGCACCACGCGCGCGCTGCTGGCCTGGATGCAGACGTTGCCAGCACCGCCGCAGGTGCTGATCTCGGGTTCGGCGATTGGTTACTACGGGCCGGGTGATGCCACCCCGCTGGACGAGGCCGCCTCGCCCGGGCACGACTTTGCCGCGATGCTGTGCCGGCAGTGGGAGGCCGAGGCCTTCAAGGCCGACGCGCTGGGCATCCGCACCTGCGTGCTGCGCACCGGCATCGTGCTCGATCGCGACGGCGGTGCACTGGCGCGGATGCTGCCGCCGTTCCGGCTCGGCCTGGGCGGCCCGATGGGCGATGGCGACCAATGGATGAGCTGGATCCACCGTGAGGATCTGGTGGGATTGATCGTGTGGTTGCTGACCCATGACACCGCCCGCGGCGCATACAACGGCACCGCACCGGGTACTGTCACCAACCGGGGGTTCGCCACCGCGCTGGGCGAGGTCCTGCATCGTCCCGCGCGGCTGACCACACCGGCCTTCGCGCTCAAGCTGGCGTTCGGGGAAATGGCCGGGCTGCTGCTTACCGGGCAGAACGTGGTGCCGGCGCGCGCGTTGGCGGATGGTTACGTGTTCAAGCACCCGAGATTGGAACAGGCGCTGGAGGCGATCCTGCGCTGACCGCGTGGACGGTCACCGCACCGGCACTGCGCGTTCGCTTCAGGCGGGCGCCGGCGCGGTTACGCCGCGCAGGCCCGCGCAGACGCCGGAATCGCTGCGCTCGATCCGCAGGCGCAGTCCATGGTGGTCACACAGCCGGCGCATGATCTCCAGCCCGAGCCCGCTGCCCGGGCTGTGTTCGCCCTTGTCGAACGGGCGCGGCTGCGGCCACTGCTGCAACGTTGCGCTACCGTCCGAACTGTTGAGCACCTGCAGCTCGCCGTCTTCCATGTGGATGCGCACGCGGCCGCGGTGGGTGTGGGCGAACGCATTGCCGACCAGGTTGGCCAGCACCATGCGCAGCGGCGCCTCCGGTGCCAGCAGGGTGGCATCGTCGGCCAGCGCCAGCGCTACCTCCACCGCGCGTGTCTCCAGCAACGGCGCCTGCTCGACAATGATCCGCTCCAGCAGTGGCACCAGCTTCACCGGCGCGGAGGGCGGCGCGTCGCTGTCCTCGCGCGCCAGGGCGAGCAGGGCGGCCACGGCCTGTTGCAGCTGCAACGCCGACAGCCGGATGTGCTGCACATGCTGGCGCCCCCGTTCCGACAACCCGGTCTCGCCCAGCAGCTGGCCCGCCGCGCTGGAGATCACTGCCAGCGGCGTGCGCAGTTCATGGCTGGCATCGCGGGTAAAGGCGTGTTCACGGGCCACGAATGCGGACACGCGCTGCGACAGTCGATCCAACGCGCGCGCCAGCACGCCGATCTCGTCATCGGCGAACTCCGCCGCCAGCGCGCTGCCGCCCTGCGGCTGCACCGGCAGGGTTTCCACCCGGTGCACCAGCCGATACAGCGGGCGCGTGCCACGGCGCGCCAGCCACACCCCCAACCAGATCGCCAACAGCACCATCACCAAGGCGGTGCAGGCCAGCACCATCACCACCCGGTCGCGGATGGGGCGCACCACCAGTTGCCGGCTGACCTCGGCGACCAGCCAGGCCGGCGCGGCCGGTGCAGGCGGCTGCAGCTGGCGCACGTGGTAGTGCCGACCCTCGCGGCCACTGAACTCCGACCGCCAGGGCTCCTGCGCGAAGCCCGGCTTCAGGTCGGCCGGAAACCGCGCCGGATCGCGGTACAGCACGATCCCGGTATCGCCGGGTGCCCGCCAGTCGCCGCCGGCCGCATGGGTGGCCAACTGCACGGCAGCTTCGCGGGCCAGTTGCGCCTCGAACACGCTGTCTTCCACCGCGTACATGAAGACCACCGCGTACAGCCCGAACACCGACGCCACCAGTACGGTGAAGGCAGTGAACGCCAGTACCAGGTGTCGGCGCAGCCGCCGTACCGGCCGCCTCACGGCGTTGCCTCCAGGCGGAAGCCCACCCCGTGCACGGTGCGCAGCATCTCGCCCTGGAAGGGGCGGTCCAGGGCCTGCCGCAGCAGGTACAGGTGCGACCGCAGAGGGTCCGACGGTGGCGCTTCATCGCCCCACAGGCGCTGGATCAGTTCACTGCGGGTCACCGTGCGCGGCCATGCATCGGCCAGTGCCAGCAGGATGCGTTGCGGCAGTGACTGCGGCTGCAGGTGCAGCGCCACGCCATCGCGCCATGCGGCCCCATCGCGACGATCGACGCTGAGCGGTCCGATCCGCAGCAGGTGCGGTTGGCCGATATGGTGCCGCCGCGCCAGCGCCAGGCACCGCGCCAGCAGCTCGGCATCGTCGAAGGGTTTGACCAGGTAGTCGTCGGCGCCGCTGGCGAAGCCCTGCAGCTTGTCATCCAGGGCGTCGCGCGCGGTCAGCATCAGCACCGGCACGTGGCGGTCGCTGCCGGCGCGCAGCCGCTGGCACACGCCGATGCCGTCCAGCCCGGGCAGGCCCAGGTCGAGCAGCAGTACGTCCGGTGGCGCGGCCAGCGCCATGCGCAGGCCGGTGCGGCCATCGGCCGCGAAGTCGACCTGGTGGCCCTGCGCCTGCAGCATGTGCATGATCGCCGAGGCCAGCGGCAGGTTGTCTTCGATCAACAGCAGGCGCAGGCGCTCGGCATCCATGGTCAGGGCTGCATGCGGGCAAGAAGGGCCCTAGCTTGTTCCAGCGTGGGCTGCTTTTCCAGCACAGCCTGCAGCTGGCTGCGTGCCTGGTCGGTACGACCCAGCCGCCAATGCGCTTCGGCGATGCCGACATCCAGCTGCGCCTCGTCCATGTACGGGCGGGCCAGCTGCATGATCGACAGCGCATCGGCAATGGCGGCCGGCTCCAGCGCGGCCTGCAGCTGGTAGTAGCCGAGGATGCCGATCAGCTCGACGTGCAGCGTGTCGCGCTGCTGCGCAAGCTCGGTGGCAACGCGCGTGTCGCCGCGCAGATGCCGCTCCACCAGCGCCATGCTGCGCTCGTCGCGCCACGCGGTACGCGCCACCGGCACGCGACCGCTGGCACGCACGAAGGCATCGGCCAGCGCGGGGGTGGAGTAGGGGTTCTGGCCGGTCACCAGGCGTCCATCCACCACCACTTTCGGCATCATCAACGGGGCCTCCTGCCAGCGCGCGCCGCGCGCACGCAGTGCCGGTTCGAGCTGGAAGGCGAACGTAGCCGCCCAGCGTTTGCCGAACAGCGCTTCCTCCTCCTCGGTGAATCCGGTCATCGCCCGCCCGTCCACCAGCCGGCTGCCATCGCCGAGCCGCACCTCGGCCAGCGCGGCCGGGCCGTGGCAGACCGCGCCGACCACTCCCCCGTTGTCCCAGATCCGGCCGATCACCTGCTGCAGGGCGGTATCGCCGGGCAGGTCGAACATCGCGCCTTTGCCGCCGATCACCAACACGCCGGCGTATGCCTGCGGCTGCAGCGCGGCGGTGGGCAGGGTGGCGGCGAGCTTCGCCACCGCCTGCGGATCGGCCAGCAATGCGGCATTGAAGGCCTCGGCAGGGTTGTACTTGTCGGCCTGCACCGCACCGCCGGCCGGGCTGGCCACGTCGATCTCGAAGCCGTTCTGGCGGAGGATCAACCACGCCTGCGCGAACTCGTCCATCTCGAACCCGGGACGGGTCTTGCCCTGGTCGCGTCCTTCAGCGCTGACCACCAGCAGCACGCGCGCAGCGGTGGGGGTGGGGGCCGTCGACGCGTTGCCGGGCAGGGGCAGGGCGGCCGCAAGCACCAGCAGCCAGCGTGGGAAATTCAGGGTCATGGTGCGCGCTCCTTCAAGGGGTGGGCGCAGTCTGGGCAGGCGATGTGAAACGGATTTCAAATGCCGGGCCGGTTACCCTGTGCGCCTGTTTTCCCGCTGCGTACCCCATGTCCATCGTCCTCACCGACTTCGCCCGCCCCCGCCTGTTCCCGCGCGTGCCCCGCGGCAACACCATCCAGGACTGCACCGCCGAGCAGTTCCAGGCGCACCTCAACGCGCATGCGCCGTTCAAGGTGCTCGACGGCTACGCGCCGTTCTGCAAATTGTTCGTGTACGAGAACTGGACCAGCACGCGCTGCCTGACCGTGCCGATCACCGACGCCAACCGCCACCAGCTGCACAGCGCGTACGAAGCACGCAACCGCAACGAACTGCCGGTGCTGGTGCGCTGGTTCGAGGGTGTGGAATCGCCGCGCGCGAACTACCTGGTGGTGATCCTCTACAGCGCCGAACAGCTGGCAAAGGAAGGCTCGCCGATCGACGCCGACTGGGGCATCGTCGGCTGCATCTACACCGCCGAGCCGGACGAAGTGCCGATGGCGCCGATCACGATGATGCGCAACGCGCTGGGCGTGGACGAGGGCGGATCGGGCGTGCCGCTGGACCGTGACGCCTACGCGCGTGCGGTGGCGTTCTGGGAGAGCAATGCCAACTGGCGGCCGTAACCGTTGGATTGTCTTGGCCGGCTCGATGGGAGCAACCGCAATGAGTGCCAGTACCGACACTGCGTCGGTGATCGGATTGCGTGATTTTTGCAGCTGATCAAGCCGCCATCGTTGGGCTGGCACCACGACGGGACATCCAGATGCGTTGTATGTGATGCCGGCCCTGATTGCCCGCAGGTGCATTGCTAGACTCCGGCCCCTTTCACGGAGGACCAACCATGCGCAATCGATGCGCCCTGCTGCTGACTGCATTGCTTTCGACAGGGTGTGCCACACCTGCCCCGGATCTGAGTGGACAACCGGGATGTCGCATGCTGCCCTTGGGCGGCTATACCGATTCGCGGATTACGGCACCGCGCCTGGAGCAGGGCCGTGGCGGATGCCGTTTCGAGGCGGTGGCAAACAGCGCCGCAGCGGCGCATTCGCAGGCGTCGCTGCTGATTGCCTTGGCGACACAACGGTGTGGCGAGGTCATGGTGACCGATGAGAGTGAGCCACTTGCCGGCGGCGAGAGCGATATGCAACCGGTCCGGATGCGCCTGTCGTTGACCCAGTCTGTCCCGCACGAGCGGTGCGTATTCGGTGCTGCCCCCGCGCCGGAGACGGGTCCGGAGAACAACGACGTCTCGATCTACAGTACCTGGATGGATCCTCCGCGGTACCCCCCCAGTGCCTACCGGGAAGGACGACAGGGGCAAGCGGTGTTGATCCTGTTGATTGACGATCAGAACCGGACGCTCGGCGCGGTGCTCGAGCGATCCAGTGGCCATGCAGACCTGGATGAGGCGGCAGTGAAGGCCGCGCAGGGCTGGACGTTTGGCGTCCGAGGCAAGCAGCCGGACATCTCACGGGTCCGGGTACCGGTGAACTTCGCGTTGAACCAGGCAGCCACGTGACGTGAGGCCTTCGGCAGCCACGCATGGCGTGGCTCTACCCCTTGGGTACACGGTCAGCGTTACGACAGCGGGGTCCACTCCCACCACGGCGCGTGATACTCGCGGTCGGTGCAGCGCCACCCGCGTCCGCACGCGGTGCAGGTGGCGTCCTGCGTATCGCCCCAGCCACCCTCGGCCACGCCGGTGGCGATGGGCAGCACGTGACCACTGGCGATCTCGCGCCCAGGCTCGTAATGCATCCAGTGCGGATACAGCTGGCACAGGCAGCCATCGTGGTCACGCCAGTGGCGCAGTTTGCGCAGCACGACGTCCAGTGCGTAGTGTTCGCGGATCCACTTCGGGTCGGTCGTGTAGCGTGCCCGGGCCGCCTCCACGTAGGGCAACTGCAAGGCCAGGTCATCCAGCAGCGCCGCCTCGCGGGTGAGGGCGATGGTGGCCGCTGCGGTGCGCAGCAGGCCGTAGTCGCCACTGCCCAGCGCACGTAGCAGCGCGGTGCCGGGGCGGCCTTCCTGCAGCGGCGGCAGGGGCGTGCCGAACAGACGCTCGAACAGGCTGCCGATCATCGCGACTTGCCGATCGATGCGTATGCGCCGCCGGTGAGCTGCAGCAGGTCGGCCGGTGCCAGCGCGACTTCCAGTCCGCGTCGACCGGCGCTCACATGCACCGCGGGTAGCGCCTGCGCGGTGGCATCCAGGAAGGTGCGGTGCCGCTTCTTCTGCCCCAGCGGACTGATGCCGCCGACCAGGTAGCCGGTGGCGCGCTGCGCCTGCTCCACGTCGGCCATCTCGCACTTCTTGCAGCCGGCGGCCTCGGCCAGCGCCTTCAGGTCGAGCGTGCCGCTCACCGGCACGATCGCCACCAGCAGTTCGTGCTTCTCGGTGCTGGCCAGCAGGGTTTTGAAGACCTGTGCCGGGTCCAGCCCGAGCTGCTGTACCGCTTCGCCGCCGTAGGAGGCGGCCTCGGGATCGTGGTGGTAGGACAGCACGCTATGGGCGATGCCGTGCTTCTTGAGCAGGTTGATGGCCGGGGTCATGGGGGCATCGTAGCGTGGTGCGCGGGGTGAGGGCTTGACCGAGGGTATTGGAACAGCCGTACCGACCAACGGTCGGTACCTGCCGCGGGTAGATCACGACCGTTGGTCGTGAGGGCGTTCAACCACAAAAAAACGGGCGCCCGAAGGCGCCCGTTCCTTTTCAACGCAACAGGATCGGCAGGCCGATCAGTAGCGGTAATGATCCGGCTTGAACGGACCTTCCACCGGCACGCCGATGTAGTCGGCCTGTTCCTGGGTCAGGGTGGTCAGCTTCACGCCGATCTTCTCCAGGTGCAGGCGGGCCACTTCTTCGTCCAGGTGCTTGGGCAGCAGGTACACCTTGTTTTCGTAGCTGTCCTTGTTGGCCCACAGGTCGATCTGGGCCAGGGTCTGGTTGGCGAACGAGTTGGACATCACGAAGCTCGGGTGGCCGGTGGCGCAGCCCAGGTTCACCAGGCGGCCTTCGGCCAGCAGGAAGATCGCGTTGCCGTTGGGGAAGATGTACTTGTCCACCTGCGGCTTGATGTTGACGTGCTGCACGCCCGGGAAGCCCACCAGCGCATCGACCTGGATCTCGTTGTCGAAGTGGCCGATGTTGCAGACGATGGCCTGGTCCTTCATCGCGCTCAGGTGCTCGATGCGGATGATGTCCTTGTTGCCGGTGGTGGTGACGTACAGATCGGCACGGCCCAGGGTGGATTCGATGGTGTTGACCTCGAAGCCTTCCATCGCCGCCTGCAGGGCGCAGATCGGATCGATCTCGGTGACCACCACGCGCGCGCCGTAGGCACGCAGCGAAGCGGCGCAGCCCTTGCCCACGTCGCCGTAGCCGCAGACCACGGCAACCTTGCCGGCCAGCATCACGTCCATCGCGCGCTTCAGGCCGTCGGCCAGCGACTCGCGGCAGCCGTACAGGTTGTCGAACTTGCTCTTGGTGACCGAGTCGTTGACGTTGATCGCCGGGATCAACAGGGTGCCGGCCTGGGCCAGCTGGTACAGGCGGTGCACGCCGGTGGTGGTCTCTTCGGAGACGCCCTTCCAGTCCTTGACCACGCGGGCCCAGTAGCCCGGACGCTCCTTGGCCACGCGCTTGAGCAGGTCCTTGATGACCTGTTCTTCGTGCGAGGCGGCCTTTTCGTTGACCCAGTCGCTGCCGTTCTCGAGCTCATAGCCCTTGTGGATCAGCAGGGTCACGTCACCGCCGTCGTCCACCACCAGCTCCGGGCCGGTCAGGGTGCCGTCGGGCAGGGTGAAGGTCAGCGCGTCCAGCGTGCAGTCCCAGTATTCCTCCAGCGACTCGCCCTTCCAGGCGAACACCGGGGTGCCGGACTTGGCGATCGCGGCGGCGGCGTGGTCCTGGGTAGAGAAGATGTTGCAGGACGCCCAGCGCACGTCGGCGCCGATGTCCTTCAGGGTCTCGATCAGCACCGCGGTCTGGATGGTCATGTGCAGCGAACCGGTCACGCGCACGCCCTTCAGCGGCAGGGTGGCGGCGTGCTTGCGGCGGATCGACATCAGGCCCGGCATTTCATGCTCGGCGATGTCCAGTTCCTTGCGACCCCAGTCGGCAAGGGTGATATCGGCAACCTTGTAATCACCTTCGGTGGAGAAGGTCTTGGCAACAGCGTTCATTCGTAAGCTCCGGTAGTGACGAGCCATGCTCGTCAGACGCGATGTCGGCAATCCGACACCCGCATGACAACAAAACTCGTAATCGCCGGGCGCCGTTGGAACAAACCTGGCCACCGAGCCTGGCCGGCCGGACAGGGTCCGGAACGGTCGCAGCGCCCCTCGGTGGAGGGTCGCCCATTATATCGCGGCAGGGTGCGTTGGCATGAATCGGCGGCGGCCCCCAACCATCGGCAGGGGGGCGATCGGCGCCCGGCTGTTAAGGTCCAAGGTTTGCATCAGCACAGGGATTGAACATGACACGCAATGATCGTCGGCGCCGCGCGCGCTGGGGCAGCCTGGTGATGGGGATGGCGTTGCTGGCGGTGGCCCCGCTGGCACTGGCCGCCCCGGCAGGCAAGACCTCCGCCCCGCCGGTGGCCACTGCCAAGGGCGAGCAGGGCTACACACTGCCCTCGGCGGCATTGCAGGCGGTAGTGGATGCGCCGCGTGCGCCCACGTTGAGCCTGTCCCCGCGCCGCGACATCGCCGCGATGCTGCAGACCCCGTCGCTGCCGTCCATCGCCGAGGTGGCCCAGCCGGAGCTGAAACTGGCCGGCCTGCGCATCAACCCGGCCACGCATGCCGCCAGCCGCTTCAGCTTCGGCAACAAGCTGTGGCTGCTGAACGTGGCCGACGGCAAGGAGCGCCAGATCACCGGCCTGCCGCAGCCGCTGTCGATCGCCGGCATGGCGTGGTCGCCCGACCAGCAGTACCTCGCCTTCAACCAGGTACATGCGGCCACTGGTGCCAATGAACTGTGGATCGTCGATGTGGCCTCCGGGTCGGCGCGGCGCCTGCTGGCCGATCTGAACACCGTGCTGGGCGATGGCTACACCTGGCTGCCTGACAGCCGCGGCCTGCTGGTGACCCAGCAGCTCAAGGGCCAGGGCCCGGCCCCGGCGGCCGGTGGCGTGCCGGCCGGTCCTGCGATCCAGCAGACCGAGGCCGATGCGGGCGTCCGTGCGATCCGCACCTACCAGGACCTGCTCAAGAACGAGGCCGATGCGCGCCTGTTCGATTACTACGCCAGCGCGCAGCCGGTGCGGGTCACGCTCAACGGCGTGACCACGCCGCTGTCCACCGCCGGCGTCTACCTGGACCTGGACGTGTCGCCGGACGGCCGCTTCCTGCTGGCCGAGCGCGTGCTGCGCCCGTATTCCTACCTGGTGCCGGCCGACGACTTCCCGCGCCGCATCGAAGTGCTGTCGGCCGTGGACGGCACGCTGCAGCACACCGTCAGCACGCTGCCGCTGGTGGAAGGCCTGCCGACCGGCAATGACGCAGTACCTACCGGTGTGCGCAGCATCAGCTGGCGCGCCGATGCGCCGGCGACGCTGGTGTGGGCCGAAGCGCAGGACGGTGGCGATCCCAACCGCGCGGCCAAGGTGCGCGACGCGGTGCTGATGCAGGCCGCCCCGTTCGACACGCCGCCGGTCACCCTGGCCCAGCTGGGCAGCCGCTATGCCGGCATCCAGTGGGGGCGTGGCGACCTCGCACTGCTCAACGAGTCGTGGTGGAAAAGCCGCGAAGTGAAGCAGTGGCGGATCGCCCCGGACCAGGCCGAGCAGGCGCCGCAGCTGCTGTCGTCGCGGTCGTCGCAGGACCGCTACAACGATCCGGGCCGACCGGGCCTGGTGCGCGACGTCAACGGGCGCGCACGCCTGCAGATCACCGCCGATGGCCGCAGCATCTTCCTGTACGGCCAGGGCGCCTCGCCGGAAGGCGACCGTCCGTTCGTCGATCGCTTCGACCTGGACAGCAAGCAGGCTACCCGCCTGTTCCATTCGCAGGCGCCCGGCTACGCCGCGCCGGTGGCCCTGCTCGACCAGGAGGGCACCGCGCTGCTGGTGACCCGCGAGACCCCCGATGAGCCCACCAACGTGTTCGTGCAGTCGCTGGCCGACGCCACCGCCGCCCCGCGCGCACTGACCCACTTCGCCCACCCGCTGCCGCAGCTGCGTGGGGTGAGCAAGGAGCAGATCCGCTACAAGCGCAATGACGGTGTCGACCTGACCGCCACGCTGATGCTGCCGCCGGGCTACAACCCGAAGAAGGACGGCCCGCTGCCGCTGCTGATGTGGGCCTACCCGGGCGAGTACAAGACCGCCGCCGCCGCCAGCCAGGTGACCGACTCGCCGTACCGCTTCAACGCGATCAGCTACTGGGGCCCGCAGGCCTTCCTGGCCAAGGGCTACGCGGTGCTGGTGAGCCCGTCGATGCCGATCATCGGCGAGGGTGACAAGGAGCCCAATGACACCTACCTGCCGCAGCTGATCGCCAATGCCGAAGCGGCGGTGGACGAAGTGGTGCGACGGGGCGTGACCGATCGCGACCACATCGCCATCGGCGGGCATTCCTACGGGGCGTTCATGACCGCCAACCTGCTCGCGCACACGCGCCTGTTCAAGGCCGGTATCGCCCGCAGCGGCGCGTACAACCGCACGCTGACCCCGTTTGGTTTCCAGGCCGAGGAGCGCAACTACTGGCAGGCCCAGGACGTGTACCAGAAGATGTCGCCGTTCAACTACGCCGACAAGATCAAGGACCCGATCCTCTTCATCCACGGCGTGGACGACAACAACTCTGGCACCTTCCCGATCCAGAGCGAGCGCATGTTCGCTGCGGTCAAGGGCCTGGGTGGGACGGCGCGGCTGGTGATGCTGCCCAACGAATCGCATGCGTACCGCGCACGCGAGTCGATCATGACCATGCTGGCCGAAAGCGAGCGCTGGCTGGAGCAGACCGTCGGCCCGGGCACGCCGATCAAGAAGAAGCGCTGAAGCACCGGCAGGTACCGGCCGGTGGCCGGTACCTCGCGATGAAGGTGACCGGTAGTGCCGGCCGCTGGCCGGCTCCCCGCGATGCACGCGACCGGTAGTGCCGGCCGCTGGCCGGCTCCCCGCGATGCACGTGACCGGTAGTGCCGGCCGCTGGCCGGCTCCGCACAATGCTGGACATGACGGAGCCGGCCAGCGGCCG